>CAZONZ010000035.1:5017-12359 GCA_964581005.1 uncultured bacterium | reverse complement strand
GATGGTGCGTTAGTGGCAACCTTTGCCGAGATCTTCGATCCGGATCAGCAAGATTTTTATGTGCAGTGTTTGCTGAAACTACTTCGATCCAGCCAGCGTTACCGAATCCCGCTGGTGGCATATATCGACACAACCTATACCCGCGATCTGACCTGCATGATCCAGCATCTTTTTGATCTGCCGAATGCACCTCATATTCATGATGCCCAATTACTGGAATCTCAGCTAAACTGGGGGGATCGGACACCTTTTTTCATTTGTGCGCGAGGAGGATCGCATCAGGGACAATCGAGTATCCTAACGGCTTATCAGGAGATGCGGGATCGAATTGGGTTCGTCTATCTGAAAACGCATGACAACTATCCGGTTCGATTAGAGATTCCCCTTTGGATCTTCGAGGCTGGCTGGTTGGATTGGCTGATCGATATCGTGCGCTGTGAGGTGATCATTGGGCGAGGCTATCCTTATGTGATTGAGACGGCGGATCAAACAGCTGTACTGCGATCGGAGGATCGGAATATCTTTTTTCGGATCCTGCAAGATTGGGCCGATCGGGAGAATCTACCCCTGCGACTATCTCGTAAGACGGTGAGTAAAATGCAGCGGAGGCGAGTGCGATGAGGCGGATTGGCAAAGTCGTCAAATCTAATAATCACTGCGACTACGTGATCGAGATCGATGATCGCCTTAGCGTCAAGGATCCTCCCGAACCGGAAGACTATGGTTTTGGCAGTTTTCTGAAGCTGGAGTCCAAAGATCGGCATTGGGGCGTCGGGATCATTTACAATACTCAGCTATCTAACCCAGCGTTTCTTAATTCTGGTCCTCGACTCTCCACTGAACCCAGTCCGATCTATGCCCCCGATCTGCAGACCGAAATCCGCACCCTTGTGTCTGTCGTCCTGATCGGAACCCTAGAACCACCGGAACGGATCGAGTACCTCAAATCTGAGTCTCAAGTGAAAAAATCGAGTCAGTCTGGAGGATCAGAGGGATTAGAGACATCGAATGGCCGGGGGAAATCTAAAAAAAATCTACATGTTTATGGTTATCAAGGGATCCCGCGTGTTGTTGTGCCTGTCAATACATTAGCTTATACAATGGGTCATGATGAGATCTATCAATTTCATCAAGATCGGATGGGGAAGGCTCAGTTTGCCTACTATGGACTCTTGCTCAATTGTGGTGGGATCTTTGCCAATCACTTGATTTATCAGGTGCTGAATGAGATCAGCCCAATGTTTCACGATCACCAACAGAAGCGAGCCTTGGAGATCTTGAGCAAGGAGTTGTCTTGGAAAATGACGATGGGGACAATGCGGTAATGGATAACGTGATCGGAACCGTAAAAGGCCCAGGTGAGCACGCCAATCAATACGTGTTCATCACCTCCCACACCCAAGCAGTCAAGGTTGGAGAGTTTGTCTACTACGAGGTTCCCGATCGTGCCATTAAGATCATCGGCAAAATCTCGGCCATGCAACTGCTGGATCATCTCCCCGATCGGATCTTTGCAGATACAGACATCGATCCAAGTACGATCGCGGCCTTAGTCGGATTTACGGAGCCCAATCCGGAGATCTACGGGGTGACAGTGGATGTGATCGGCTACTTCCATAAAGCGATGGGATTCGTCAATCCTCGCCAAGCTCCTAGCCCTGGGGCCAAGGTGTTTCTGGCCTCCGATCAGATGCTGGAATCGATCCTGAACAGGCGTCGGCCCAACGAAATGGGAGGGGCTCACCTCGGCAGCCTGCTGCTGCGACAAGAAGGCAATGTGCCCGTGATCCTTGATGTGAAAGAGATGGTCAGTACCCACTTGGCGATCTTGGCGGGGACGGGATCCGGGAAATCCTACACAGCTGGCGTGCTGATCGAGGAGCTGATGTTACCGAAGAATCGGGCGGCGGTGTTGATCTTTGATCCTCACGGAGAATACGGTACGTTGTCAGAGATGCAGATGGATCCTCGCTTTTGGGGAGAGGACAATTATCGGCCTAAAGTCCAAGTCTTTACACCGGAGGAGATCCGGATCCGAGTATCTTCCCTAAATTACTACGATGTCCTGACCCTTCTCCCAGAGATGACCGAGCGGCAGAAGTCCTTCTTGGAGAAAGCCTTTCTCACTACCACTCAATTTAGCGCGAATCGGTGGACGATCCAGGATCTGATCGATGCCGTCAATTCAGCGGATGCGGAGCAGGATGGGAGCCAGGGATCCTCGGCAGCAGCGTTGGAGTGGAAGTTGGAACGGATTGAGCGGTCTCCGTATTTTAGCAATGTGGAACACTTGGCTCCCCGTGATCTATTTGAGCCGGGTCAGGTGACGATCTTGCAAATGAATGAGATCAGTCAGGATGAGCAACAGGTGATCGCTGCAGCGATCCTACGGCAGGTGAATCAGGCGCGGATGAATACGCATAAGGGTAAGATCACGGAGACCGAAGAAACCTATCTCCCCTTTCCAGTGTTTATTTTGCTGGAAGAGGCCCATCGGTTTGCACCAGCTCATGAGCAATCTCGATGTAAACAGGTGCTGCGCACGATCCTGAGTGAGGGTCGCAAGTTTGGTCTAGGGGTGGGTCTGATCACGCAGCGTCCCGGCAAGCTGGATTCTGATATTCTCTCGCAGTGCATGAGTCAGTTTTTGATGAGGATCGTGAACCCGATCGATCAAGAGAACCTCAAGCATGGAGTTGAGGCAGCGGGGCGGGATCTGTTGAGTGAGTTACCTGCTCTCAGTAAAGGACAGGTGATCGTGGCCGGGGTTTGTGTGAATACCCCAGTGTTGTGCAAAGTGAGACAGCGACTCACCACCCACGGCGGCCAGACGCTCGATATTCTGGGTCTGTGGCAGCAACATTTTGAGATCCAACATCAGCGAGAACGACTCGTCAAGACCGCTCCCCTCCGACCCCGCACCCAAGCCCATATCCTTGATGGCCTCAGCATCGACTAACTTCTTTGCCAGATCCCCCAAGATCTCTCATGGCGGCAAGAAGTTGAATCGCAGTGCAACGATCCCCGACAGCGGTTCTCCTTATCCATAGTGACTTTCTTTGATCGCAGAGATCCGTATTTCCAATCCTTAGTGACCTTCTCCCGTTGCATGGTAATCTTTTTCGATCGCAGAGATCCGTATTCCCGATCCATAGTGGCTTTCCCCCATTGCATAGCGACCTTCTTCGATCCCCGAATGCTGCTCTTCTTGTCCATCATGAATCTTGATCGATCGCCGAGTCCAGTTGTCCTGATCCACCGATTGCACGATTGTGGAACACGGCAACGATCGCCAAACCCGACGCTCGTAAGCTTGCCGCGGCCCCGAAGGCGATTAGACCTTGTTAGCAATTCCACAATTGAGAGGATCCATAGCTCAGGATAAGAAAAACTAACGGAAACCTTAAGAAAAGCTATGTTACCTTTAGAGTCACCAGCTTACAGCTGTTTCTGAGAACAGAGTCTATCGGTATAGCCTATGACCCTTTCACCCATTCATTCCGATGGGTTGCTCAACCTATTAGTGACCCTCAAACGCAAGTCGTTCACGGGTAGAGTTGAATTGATCAACCCCCCGAAAAACCTCAACTGGAATCTGCATTTCTGCATGGGTCGCCTGTTCTTTGCCTCTGGAGGAAAGCATCCTAAACGTCGCTGGCATCGTCTGATCAGTTCCATCCAATCTCATCCCCAGCCTGACCTATTGCTGGAGTTGATCAAGACCTCCTGCCACGAACAACACTGGGATTATCTCTGGCTATGTCAATGGATCGATCGCGATCAGATCACACGAGATCAGATCAATCAAGTAATTAAAAGTGTGCTGATGGAGGCTCTTTTTGATACTCTACAGGCCCAAAGCTGTCACTATCACATTCATGAAACTTCCACATTGACACGCCATTTGATCGTTTTGGATCCTCTGGAGTTGATTGTCGAGATTCAGAGGCATTGGCAGGAGTGGCAGCGAGCTCAGATCACTGAGTATCTACCTGATCAGGCTCCCGTGATCCGTCGTCCTGATCGATTGCAGCAGCAAGCCTCATCTGCTCTTTATCAAACTCTGAGTCGTTTGCTCAATGGTCAAAGGACGTTGAGAGACATTGCCTTGGTGATGAAGCGATCGAGTTTAGAGATTACAGCCTCTATTGTTGGTTATCTCAAATCTGGGATCATTGAATTGGTTTCCGTTGATGATTTGATGGAGTCTCGACCGCCTCTGACAAAACCTGTGGTAGTTCCCGATCGGCCTCTGATCGCTTGTGTAGATGATAGTGCCTGGGTTTGCCAAAGTTTACAGCAGCTGGTTACAGGAGCAGGGTACCGCTTCCTTGCTATTAGCGAGCCCACCCGCGCCATTCCTCAGTTACTGATGGCAAAACCTGATTTGATCTTTTTAGATCTGCGGATGCCCAACACTAACGGCTACGAGATCTGTGCCCAGCTCCGCAAACTATCCCTATTTCAAAACACTCCGATTATTATCCTCACAGGAAATGATGGCATTGTTGATCGAGTGCGGGCAAAAATGGTTGGTGCAACAGATTTTCTCAGCAAATCGGCCAATGATCAAACCCTGCTGGCTTGGATCGAGAGGTACCTTAATCCAACAGAATCTTTTCAGCCATTTCTGAATCGAATGGCACTGGCAACGGCCTAGGATTTGGAGCTGAGATGCTTTGGATGATCACCACGACTACCTGGGGACACAATGGCAACGATTTTGGTGGTTGAAGATACGCTGACTGATCAACAGATGATCGGCGGGGTTCTCAAGCAAGAGGGCTATTCGGTGATCACGGCAGCCTCAGAAAAAGAGGCTCTTGACCGGATCGCTCAGGCCAAACCAGACTTAATCCTGTTAGATGTGGTGTTGCCCGATCGCAGTGGTTTTGAGTTGTGTCGTGATCTGAGAGACAAACCGGAAACCAAGACGATCCCAATCGTGATGTGCTCCAGTAAGGGCAGCAACATGGATAAGTTTTGGGGTATGCAACAGGGGGCAGATGCTTACCTAGCTAAACCTGTTGACCTTGATGAACTTGTGAAGGTTGTTCGTAAATTGGTTTGACCTGATCTTGATCTGAACCCTGACCTGATCCACCCTAACTTGAGAGGTTGACCAACAGGCTTATGTTAGCTAACACGATCTCTTCTACTTCCCCTCCTACTCAGGAGATTCGGAAGTTTCTAACCTTTCACCTCTGTCAAGATACTGAGGTAATGGTCGGGGTAGAATTGGTTCTCTCAACGCTTCAGGTGCCAAGGGAACAGATCATTGTGATCCCAGATATGCCCACCTGGGTCATGGGAGTTTATAACTGGCGAGGTGAGATCCTCTGGATAATTGATCTAGCTCAACAGTTGGATCTAGTGGATTCTATTACAGTATCTCCATCTCGCTTGAAATCCATTTTGATCCTCCAGATAAACGATTTACGCATGGGGATGGCTGTGGAGCAAGTGCATGATATTCTCTCATCTCCCCTGAGAGCAATCACTTCAGTTTCCACGGTCACAGCACCCCAAGCTTTGGCATCGGTTGTTGAAGGATCACTCCAGCACGGAGAGAGAGCGATCCTTTTGCTTAGGATACAAGCCATTTATCAGCGAATGTGGGATCAGGTTCTCAGCCATCGATCGACGAGACAGCTTTAATGGATCGCCTCTGCAGATAGGTGTACAAATAGATATATGAATAGATGTACAGGCGGGTATATAGATGGATCCACAGGCAAATCAGATAACCATATTTCCGGATAACTATTTCTGATGAATATATCCTAAATTGGCCTATCTTCCCCAGACACCACATGGAGACGTCGCATGACTCAAATCCTCGATCCTGCGCAAACTAAACCCTCAGAGCAATCAGTTCACCAGAAAGATCAGCCTTCGATCCCTCCGCACCTGGTTAATCCTGAGCCTCCACCTGTTCAGAAAAAGCCTCAATTTCCGGCTCCAATTAAGGGGATGCCGCTGCGTCGGCAACTCTTACTCTTGATGGTTCCACTCACAATCACGCCCCTCATGATCGTTGGCGTGATCCGAGGAACTAATCTTTATCGAGAACGGATCGAAACGATCGAAGAGGCTCTGCTAGATGAGGTCAAGGATCCGATCGCTGGGGTTGAAACAGCTTTGCAGACATGGGTTAATGATCTAGAAATCATTGCCAACACGCCTCTACTCCAAGATATGGTTCTCCAGGGAACGGAAATGGTTGAGCAGGAGGAACTAGTAGGGCTTTCAGTAGAGGAGATCGAGAGGAGATTTAACAGCAATAAACTCTTGGTTCCTAATCAGCGACTCAACGACTACTTGCGCCAGAGCACAGAGCTATTTCAGAACTTAAAATCGGTACTTGTCACTCAAGCACAAGGATTTAATGTTGGCTATTCGGCAATGCCCAATGATGTTTATCAGCTTGATGAAGAGGATTGGCAAGCTGCTCAACAAGGATCGATTGTCTTTCAAGATCTACAGATGGTTGGGTTAGTTGCTGAAAACTCGACGATCCATGTTTTGGTCCCAATCCGCTTAGCAGATTCATCTTCCTCTAGCCCCATCGGTGTGATCCAGGGAGCGTTTGCCCTGCCTCCCATCACCGATGCCATTGCCGATTCGATTGGTGATCTATCCCAGGAATTGGGATTATCGGGTCAGGTCGTACAGATCCTCGATGATCAAAATCAAGTGATTCTCACATTTGATGAAAGGGGTTTATCGTCCGATCGAGAGCCCTTAGGAGGTGAGGCTCTTGTCCAGCAGATCTCTGAAATCCAGCAAGCTGAGCCATTGACGGGTGTGACGGATGTTCGAGAGTTTGTATTGGCGGGGAGAGCGTTTGGGATCGCTGTTATCCCCAGCACCCGATGGATCCTTGTCTCCTCTATTCCGCTTGGAATTGCGAGAACCTTAGCCCTCCAAGAATTTTTGTTTCTGTTGCCTCTGATCCTGGTTACGGCTGTGATAGCCACGATCCTCGTTGTTCTAGTTGCCCGACAAATCTCAAAACCTCTCGCGGCGATCACCACCACCGCTGAATCGATTGCCCAAGGAAATCTAGATGCTCAAGTTCGAGTAGCAGGAACAGCGGAGACCCAAACCCTATCCATCACCTTAAATACCCTAGTGAAGCGGATCAAAACCCTCTTGCAAAAGCAGGAGGAGGCTGCTCGTACCCAACTTGCAGCTCAGAAGGAGATCGCTCGCCAACGGGAGGAAGCAGCCCGTATTCAATTGGAAACCCAGCAGGAGATCGCTCGTCAACAGCAGGAAGCAGCCCGTCAACAGCAGGAGGCAAGGGAGTTTCTGCAAAACCGTGCTCTCGAATTGTTGA
>CAZONZ010000035.1:0-4917 GCA_964581005.1 uncultured bacterium | reverse complement strand
CGTCAACAGCAGGAGGCAAGGGAGTTTCTGCAAAACCGTGCTCTCGAATTGTTGATGGAGGTGGCTCCTCTGCGGCAAGGGGATCTGACCATTCGCGCCCAGGTCACGGAAGATGAAGTCGGTACCATCGCTGACTCTTACAACGCCACCATCAGTAGTTTACGTAAGATCGTGCAACAGGTGAAGGCTGCGGCTGAACACGTCTCCAACACAGCGGGTCAGAGCGAAGGATCGGTGCAGATCTTGGTTCAAGAGACGTTACAGCAGGCGGAAGCGATCCAAACAGCCCTGACTCGAATCGAGTCCATCAACCGCTCCATCCAGCAGGTGGCCGAGAATGCTCATCAGGCGGATCTGGCCGTCCAGAGGGCTAGTGAGACTGTGGTTGAGGGGGATCAGGCCATGAACCGGACTGTGGAAGGGATCCTCGCCATCCGTGAAACTGTTGCAGGAACAGCTAAGAAGGTTAAGCAGCTCGGTGAATCCTCCCAGAAGATCTCTAAAGTGGTGAACCTGATCGGGGGGTTCGCCGCTCAAACCAACCTGCTTGCCTTGAATGCTTCGATCGAGGCAGCTCGTGCTGGGGAGGAAGGCCGAGGCTTTGCAGTAGTAGCCGACGAAGTGCGTTCCCTCGCTCGCCAATCGGCTCAGGCGACAGCCGAAATCGAGCAGTTGGTGACCAATATCCAGGCTGAGACCCATGAGGTGGTGAAGGCCATGGAAGAGGGAACTCAACAGGTGGTCATTGGCTCTCGACTGGTGGAGGAGACCCGTCAACGTTTGAACCAGATTACTCAAGTGAGTCAAGAGATCTCACGATTAGTACAATCGATCACCCAAACTGCCGTTGAACAATCCCAGGTCTCGGAAACTGTTACCACCACCATGATTGCTGTAGCCGATGGGTCGAGTGCGACCTCTGAGCGGGCCGATCAGGTTCGAGCTGCTTTTGAACACCTGACCCACGTCGCCCAGGAGTTGCAATCCACCGTGGCTCAGTTCAAGCTCAGCTAACCGAGACAGGAGATCAGCGATGGGGAATTATCAGGAGGTCCGAGATCAAGTCTACGGGTTCTTTATCCAGGAAGCCCCTGAACTTGTGCAGAGCCTTGAATCGGAGCTGCTGCTGTTACGGACGGAGCGCACGAAGGCCCGTGTTCATAACTTGATGCGAGCCGCCCATTCCCTCAAGGGAGGAGCCGCGAATGTTGGATTAACAACGATCCAGAGTTTAGCTCACCGTCTGGAGGATTTCTTTCGCTGTTTCTACGATGAGTGCTTGGTGTTGACCCCTGATCTAGAGCATCTTCTGCTCAAAAGTTGTGATCATCTGCGGGATACCCTGATGGCAACGATCGAGTTGGGGGAAGCTTTTGATGGAGACGTGGCCTTACACAGGGCTGAACCGCTATTTCGTCAGATCGAGGAGATCCTAGGAGCATTTCTGCAAACGCAGGATGTGCTACCCACCTTGGGGGATTCTGGCCTTGATATGGCTCGGATCCTATTTGAAGTGGATGTGTCAGAAGCTCTCGCTCACCTGGATCAGGTGGCTGCGGATCCCCAGCATCCACTCGCGGCGGGAGAACTGCGGGCTCAAGCAGAAGTGTTCATGGGGTTGGGGGAACTGCTCTCGTTGTCCTGGCTCACCGAAATGGCCCAGATCACCCTGAAAGCGCTGGATCAGCATCCGCAACGAGCTCATGAGATTCTGCGGATCGCTTTAGACAACTTTCGCGCTGCGCAACAAACAGTTCTGTCCGGTTATGGATCAGAGGGAATTCCAACCTCGGTAACCCTCAAACGATTAGCCGAACAAGACGTCTACTCATGGTCAGAAGGATCCCAACCTTCTGCCGAAGCCGAAGAGGTCTTTTCCGGTTCAGACGGATCCCAGTTTTTGCCTGAGGCTGTCTCTTCATGGCCAGAAGGATCTCACCTTTCGGTTGAAGAGGTCTTCTCGCTTTCAGAAGGATCCCAGTTCTCCGCTGAGGATATCTTCTCATGGCCAGAAGGATCCCAGCTGCCCAATGAAGCTGTTTTGCCCTCACCAGAAGGATCCCAGTTCTCTGCCGAAGAGGTCTTTTCATTACCAGAAGGATCCCAGTTCCCCGATGATGATGAGTTTTCATGGGTTGAGGATCCCACGATTGAGCCCATAGATCCTCTCGATCAAGAATTGTTCACGCTATCGCCAAGGGTGGGAGTAAGTCTTCAGGAACTGTCTGAGCTTCCCTCCATCGAGATCCTGTCAGAGACCCCATCCCCTCCAGACACTTCCCAGACGTCTGAACCGATTAACGCTTCCCCAACCCAACAAAAACACTCTACGTCTGATCCCCATTCCTCCATATCTGTTCGTCTGGATCTAGCTCGATTAGAACAGATGAACAATCAATTGGGAGAATTAGCGATCTTGCACAACAAGTTATCTCTCCAAAACGAGCAACTCCAGGACACTTTACAAATCCTACTGGCTCGATTCAAGGCTTTCTTGCGACTCGGAAACCAGTTAAAACTTCATATGGATCAATTAGTGTTGAGTCCGACTCAGATCACCCAAGCTAGACGGCTATTGAGTTTGGGAGATCAGGTTATGGGCTTTGATACCCTAGAGCTGGATTCCTATAACGAGGTTTACACGCTCCTGCAATCAGCGGTGGATCAGATTGGACAAATGGAGGAAGGGATCGGAGATGTAGCTCTGCTTGCCAACCAATCCAGTCATGATCTCGATCTTCAGCGGCAGATGCAGACTACCCTCCGCAATGAGCTCATGTGGGCTCGGATGCTACCTTTAGGAGATATCCTCAATCGATTTCCTAGAGTTTTACGAGATCTTTCCCATCAATACCAGAAACCTGTTGAGCTGAAACTATCCGGCACTTCGGTTCTGGTGGATAAAGCTACTCTGGAGCGGCTCTATGTCCCTCTGACCCATCTGGTTCGCAACGCCTTTGATCATGGAATTGAAGGTCCAGGTATCCGTCAATACTTACAAAAGCCTGCTGTCGGACAGATCTCGATCCATGCCTACTATCGGGGCAGTCGCACCATTATTGAGGTCACCGATGATGGTCAGGGGATCGATCTTGAAAAAGTCAAACATAAAGCCCTGAGATCGGGTCTGATATCCCCAGAGGAAGCTGCTCAAGTTGGATCCCAGCGCCTCTTCGAGCTCTTGTTTGAACCGAACTTCAGCACCGCCAGTACCATTACTGAGATATCGGGTCGCGGAATGGGCCTGGATATTGTCCGCTCCCAGATCCAAACGTTAAAGGGAACCCTCTCTGTGACCTCAAAACCTGGCCTGGGAACCACTGTTACCCTCCAGTTTCCTCTCACCCTGCGCATCTCCAAGTTACTGGTGATCTGGACTGGAGCTTGCCTGATTGCGACCCCCTCCGATACCCTTGAGGAAATCGTCGTTCCTCAGCCTCAGCAGCTTATCCATTCAGCGAATCAACGTTTCCTCCACTGGCGAGAGCGAGCGATCCCAATCTACGAGCTCCGCACCCTACTCTCCTATGCCTCACCGCCTCCAGAATGGGAACCTTCTGCTAGCCTCCGACCCGTGCCAACGCCGAAGCATTGGTTACTGCCACTGCTAGTGATTCGCCAAGGGCTTGACTATGTTGCCCTAGAAGTGGAGCAGCTACTGACCGAACAGGAGCTTGTGATCAAGCCGTTAAGTCCTGCTCTCCCTTACCCAACCTACTTCTATGGGTGCACCATCACTGGAGATGGGACATTGATTCCGGTGATAGATGGTTTGGCTCTCTTGTCTCTGCGTCAAACGGAAGCGACCTCTGGATTGGTTCGGATCTCGCCCTCCTCGCCACCTGAAGCCTCTCAGCCCCTGATCCAGATCGTGGATGATTCCGTTGGGATGCGCCAGACTCTCACCTTAACGCTGGAAAAAGCGGGTTATCAGGTGCTAGCAGCTTGCCAAGGCCGGGAAGCCTTAGATCAACTCCAGCATCACCCTAACGTCCGTCTCGTGATCTGTGATATTGAAATGCCGATGATGAATGGATTTGAGTTCCTGATCCAGAAGCGAGAGGATCCGACGCTACGCACCATCCCTGTAGTGATGTTAACCTCCCGGAGTAGCGAAAAACACAGAACTCTAGCTCTCCAACTAGGAGCTATGAACTATTTCACGAAACCCTACATTGTGTCAGAGTTTCTCCAAGAGATTGATCAGATCCTCAGTTCCACTCTCGCTTAACCATGGCAACTCATGTGGCTCAAGTTGAGGACAACGATCAAGTTTTGACCATGTTTCTTCTGGATCCTGAAGGTCTTTACCAGCAAAGTTAGGAAACTTGGTGAACGATCTTGGCCATAGACTCGATTATGATCTCTAGTGTTCTAGATCCTGCAAAATCTGGCCCAGTTGACGATATTCCTCTGGGTAGTTGTACACTTGAGCCGAGATCCGGATCCAGAGCTGGTCTTGAAACGGGATGATCGGGACTTCGATCCGGTGCTCTTCCCAAAGATGATCGTGCAGCTGTACGGCTTCTTGCTCTAAGGACAGATCTGTAGCTTTAGGGAAACCTAATCCTTGCAGTGGGATCGTGGCCATAAATCCCAACATCGACTCTGGAGCAGCTAGCGATCCCTGACAACGTTCCGCGAGATCCATTGCCGCATCGATCAGCATCTGATGATTGTAGTTTCGGATTCGTTGGATCCCTAGCCGTTGTTGAAACTCTAGGGCCTCTGTAATCGCTAACCAAGCACTCGGATCACGAGTTCCTGTCCAACTAAATTCCGTTTGAAATCCGGATCCTAAACCGTGTGAGATCACTGTGGGATGGATCTGGGGCTGCAGGGCACGACTCACCCATAGAAACCCACACCCCTTAGGCGCACACAACCATTTGTGAGCATTTCCTGTATAAGCATCTG
>CAZONZ010000034.1:3273-17324 GCA_964581005.1 uncultured bacterium | reverse complement strand
GTAGCGCATCTGCTTTGGGAGCAGAGGGCCGCAGGTTCGAATCCTGTCATCCCGATCCATCATCTTGAAATAACCTTGATCGTCTTAACGTCGTTCCTGGATACGTAGGAGTTGTCCACACGGATGCATCATCTCTATGTGTAGCAAGGATCCATGCCCTCCGAAAGAGAGAGAAATCACTCAGCCATTCCAAATCTTGGTTGCATACCTAGTATCTGATCCTAAAGAGTCCGAAAATTCTACTTTAGATCCATTGAAAATTGAGATGGGACAAACTTAGTTCCAACCCCTTCATTGGTCAACAATTCCAGCAAGAGCGAATGGGGATCACTGCCGTTGAGAATATGAGCCGCTTTAACCCCTTGAGCCAGAGCTCGGATACAACACTGCACCTTCGGAATCATCCCCCCTTTCACAACTTCATCACTGATCAATTGACGAGCTGTTCCAATGTCAACCAGCGTGATCAAACTATTGGGATCTTTGGGATCCTTGAGAATTCCAGCAATATCGGTGAGCAAGATCAGTTTTTCTGCCCCTAATGCTGCCGCTAACTCACCGGCTACGGTATCCGCGTTGATGTTGTAAGGTTGTCCAGTTTCGTCTGCAGCCACACTAGAGATTACCGGGATCTGGCCCCCTTCAATCAGTGTTTGGATCAAGACAGGATTGATCGAGTTGACTTCACCCACAAACCCAATTTCAGCTCGACCTTGAGAACGGGCTCGAATTATGTTACCGTCGCGCCCACACAACCCTACCGCCGATCCGCCTGCAAGATTGATCAATTGAACGATCTGTTTATTGACCTTGCCAACCAGGACCATTTCAACTACTTCCATCGTTGGCCCATCCGTCACTCGCAAGCCATCCACAAACTTGAAGGGGATGTCCAACTTTTGCAACCAGGTATTGATCTCTGGTCCACCCCCATGCACAATCACCGGACGGATCCCAACGCAAGCCAGAAAAACGATATCGCGCAGCACATCAGCCCGCCGATCCTCATTCACCATCGCAGCCCCACCATATTTGATCACGATGGTGCGTCCTTGAAACTGCTGGATATACGGCAGAGCTTCAATCAGAATCTGAGCCCGACTCAGGGGATCACAGCTGGGGGCAATGAGAGAGGTAGCAACCACAGGCGTTCACGTTTGAGTTTGATCATTGGACAAAGCTCGGCTTGGCTTGATCTTATCGATCGGATCAGCACCAATGCTGTTTTTGACTATACCGCAGAGGGAGGGATCTTCATGCTGGGAATCCTGGATCGAGCACTCATAGTCTGCATTTTGAACTGGCTTCACTCACAAAAAAGACTGGATCGAGGTCAGTTCGGATGGTATTATCATCAGGCTGCAAGCAGCTTGTAACAAAACGATCCTGGAGCAGTGAGTCAAAACCTATGACGCAGAAGGGTGTGACCGTGTGGTTTACTGGCCTGAGTGGGGCGGGCAAGACCACAATCAGCCGTGCTGTTGAGCAAAAACTCCGACAAAACAACTACAAGCTGGAGATCCTGGATGGCGACATCGTTCGTCAAAATCTGACCAAAGGACTAGGCTTCAGCCGCGAAGATCGAGATGAAAATATTCGCCGGATCGGATTCGTGTCGAACCTCCTGACCCGCAACGGTGTAATCGTCCTAGTTTCAGCCATCTCTCCCTACCGCGAGATCCGGGATGAGGTGCGGGAACGGATCGGCAACTTTGTGGAGGTCTATGCCAATGCCTCGCTAGCTGCATGTGAAGAGCGGGATGTCAAAGGGCTCTACAAAAAGGCACGAGCAGGAGAGATCAAGAACTTTACTGGCATTAGCGATCCCTACGAACCCCCCCTCGATCCTGAAGTGGTCTGCAATACGGATCAAGAAACGGTTGAAGAAAGTGCTCAAAAGGTCTTAGATCGGCTGGTTACAGATGGGTACATTGATCCCTTGAACTCATAGATCCCTTTAAACTCATAGATCCCTTGAATTCATAAGACTGGCGGATTTTGAGATCCCTTGAGCCCAGCGACCAATCCACCCGATCCCACCCCTACCCACTTTGTTTCTCACCTCAATCGTTATGAGTACACCTGATCTCCAACCGATCTCCAACGCTCAGTACTCTCCAGAAGCTCAAGAGCACTATGATGTCGTAGTCGTGGGGGGCGGGATCACAGGGTTGACATTGGCATGGCGACTGCAGCAGCGATCTCTCAAAGTCCTGCTAGCCGAAGCTCAGACCTATGTCGGTGGATCGATTTCAACCCAAAGTCGAGAGGGCTTTCGCTGGGAGGAAGGCCCCAACAGTTTCTCACCAGCTCCAGCTTTGCTCAATCTGATCGCAGATGTCGGGTTAGCCGATCAATTGGTTTGGGCCGATCGAAAACTACCCCGCTATGTCTACTGGGATCGGGAGTTAATTCCTGTACCATTGAGTCCGCCTGCTGCGATCACCTCCCCTCTGCTTACGGTAGGCGCTAAGTTGAGAGCTTTGCAGGGGATCCTGGGCTTTGTGGGATATCCACCAGGACGAGAGGAAACGGTTGCTGAGTTTTTCACCCGCCAGCTTGGATCAGAAATCGTTCAAAAGTTGATCGTTCCCTTTGTTTCTGGGGTCTATGCTGGGGATCCCGATCAGTTAAGCGCAGTTGCTGCATTTCATCGGATCGCAAGTTTAGAAGAGCATTACGGTAGCCTAATCGCAGGATTTCTGCAAGCGCCTCGACCTCAACCAGAACCCATGTCCCCGGAGATCCATCCTCAACCTCGGCGGGGACAGTTGGGAAATTTCGTTGAGGGATTACAACAACTGCCGATCACCATCGCCCAGCGCTTAGGTCGATCCATACAGTTAGGATGGCAAGCTAAAACGATCCACTCCCTAGAGTCCAGTTATCGGCTTGAATTTGCCACAGCAGACGGATCCCATTGGGTTCAAGCTCGATCAGTTGCCTTGGCGATCCCTGCTTATCGAGCAGCTTTGATTCTAGAACCCCTCAGTCATCCAGCCGCCTCTATTCTGCATCAGATCCCCTATGCCGCCGTTGCAGTTGTTGCTCTGGGCTATCCCACCCATGCTTTACCTCAGCCCTTTCAAGGGTTTGGTCATTTGATCCCTCGCTCTCAGGGACTACGAACTTTGGGCACAATCTGGTCTTCCTGCTTGTTTCCCGGACGCGCTCCGGAAGGCTATCATTGCCTCCTGAACTTTATTGGAGGAGCAACCGATCTCACATACGCTCGTCAACGAGGGATCCCTTTGGTTGTAGATCTATCTCCAGAAGAACGGATCCAGCAAGTTCATGCAGATCTAAATCAGATCTTATTACAGCAATCCGTTGAACCGATCGTACTTGGTGAGCGAGTCTGGAAACCTGCGATCCCGCAATACACTCTAGGTCACCGTCAACGCATCGCTGATCTGCAAACCTGTCTAGCTGATCGACCAGGGCTATTCATCACAGGCAACTTTATCGAAGGAGTGTCCTTAGGCGATTGTGTCAAACAGGCTAATGCCACAGCCGCAAAGATCCTGTCTTATCTGAATCGGGATATAGCAGTCCGATTTGAAGCGTGAGATTCTTCAAGGGCCTTCAGCTTCGATCGTTCTCCTAAAGTGCAAGCCGGATCACTACCCTCTCACATTTGATCTCTGATTGCTATACTTAAAATCCTGAGAGATCCTGCCATACTTTCGCGGATCCTCTACAGGCAAGACCCGTCCTTCCACATTGAACGCCAAACCCGCTTTCCCCCTCAGATATTAGGATCCTGGCCCAGCCTTAGATGCACCAAGACTGCTGATTCTTCCATACCCTGATCGAGCCGGAGGTGGGATCTCTGGCAGATGGAGTTGGAATTGGATCCAACTAGGTGAACTGCTGGCCTCGATCGTGCCACCCAGCTGTAGGACTAACCCCTTCACTAAAGCAAGCCCTAGACCTGTACCCCCTCGCCGCCACGGATCCCCTTGAGGCACCCGGTAAAACTTATCAAATAAACGGGACAATTCAGTCTGCGGTAGACTACCCGAATTTTTGACAGTCACTACTAATTCCTGCTTAGTTGAATATGAGTTGATCGGCTTACTTAAGCACTCAATTTGAATCTCAATCGATCCTCCTGGCGATGTATATTTACAGGCATTGGTGAGCAACTCATGTAGAATTCGATCCAGATGAGAGCGCACCGTAGCAAAGCGGGACATCTCACCCTCGATCCGACACTGGAGCTGCTGCTGGTTTTCCTTGGCTTGCAACTCAAACGACCGGATCAGATGATCACTCCAGACGCGAAGATCGATCCATTCGGCTGCAGGTAATTCCGGTGTGGCCTCAACCCGCTGCAGATCAAGCAAATCGTTAATGAGGTTGATTTCACGACTACATTCTTGTTCCAGTACACCCAGATACTGTTGTTGTTTACGATTAAGCTGACCTACTTTCAACATTTGGGCAGCCATCCGAATATTCGTCAACGGTGTTCGTAATTCATGCGAGACCGTACTCAAAAAATCATCTTTGAGCTGATTGAGGCGCTCCAACTCCCGGATCTGCACTTGAGCTGCTTGATAGAGGCGAGCTTGTCGGATCGCAATTGCACATTGATTAGCCACCTGATTAGCAAACCGCAATTCGGCTTCACTAAAATCCTGCTCCAACGGTCGGATCAACTGTAAGATTCCCATTAACTCTTGCTGATCCCGAATCGGGCAACTGATGGCAGTGATCCACCCTCGGAAGGGATGATTCCAAGTATGATAGATGAGATTGCCATGGCTGATTGCTTGAAACGCATCCAGATGATCCGCCACATTCACACTTTGCCCCTGGGCAGACGATCCTGAAATGGTGTATTCATAGCAAATTTGATAGGCAGTTTGATCCTGATTATAAAATCCTACATTGCAGCTACTTAATTTCAAACCAAGCGCCAGTTGCTTCACGACAGTTTGGAGGATTGTTTCCTCATTTAGGCTATCTCGCACCTGATCGATCGCATCCTTCAGTAACGTTTCCAGCTCAAGCGCAT
The DNA here is from genome assembly GCA_964581005.1 of uncultured bacterium. Lineage (GTDB taxonomy): Bacteria > Cyanobacteriota > Cyanobacteriia > Thermostichales > Thermostichaceae > CAZONZ01. The sequence continues at coordinate 12,301 of CAZONZ010000034.1, read as the reverse complement.
GTTGGAGAGAATGAGTCCGATCGGCAACTTGAGCTTCCAGAGTTAGATTAAATTGCCGCACCTGGTCATAGAGCGCTGCCTGCCGAACAGCAACCCCCACCTGATCAGCAAGAGATCTTAACAGATCCATCTCAAACTCAGTCCACGATCGAGGAGCCTGACAATGATGGGCAATCAGCAATCCCCAAAGTTGATCTTGATTCAGAATTGGAACAACTAAATTGGCCTGAATATCGTATCGTTGCAGCAACTCAATATGACAAGATTGGAGATTAGAGATCCACACATTTGAGATTGCTCGAACTCGGCCCCGGCGGTAAGGTTCAAGATAGCGCTCACTAAAACATTCATCTTTAAGGGTTTGGCCCAAAATTGAGAACCTAGGCTCTACTACGGACTCAACCACAAATTCACCTGACCAGTCTGGCAAAAACTGATAGATCACCACTCGATCAACCTGGAGGATCTGCCGCACTTCAGACACAGTGGTTTGCAAAACCTCTACAGGTTCTAACGATTGACGGACTTTACGAGTTAGCGTTGCCAAGAGATCAGCTTTGTGAGCGTGTTGATGTTGATCCTGATCCGCTTTTTTGCGCAGAGTTATGTCCTGCAACAAAGAAACATGATGATCAGGAAAAACATTAGCTTTCATAACATATTTAACCTCCCGAACCTGACCGTCTAACCGGATCAAACGCAACTCACCTCGGCTCGATCCTGTATCCAAGAAATCCACCCAAAGCCGATCAAAGTCGAAACTCGGTTCAGTAAAATCAGGGATACAATAGTGACAGATCTCAGACTTAGATAACCCAAGCAACTCACATGCTGCGGCATTTGCTTCAACATAACGAGCTGAGCTATCTGTAATTAGAATTGGTCCTAAGATGCCATCAAGAATATCTGTTAGCTTCAACTCACAATTCGCTTGCCAGACTGAGTTTTGATTCTGATGGTGGCTCAGGGGCTGATTCTGATCAGCTTCAGGGTGTTGAGAGGAAACACTCATATTCATTTCACTGGGAAAGGAAAAACGACTAGAGAAGAGTAACCAAAGCTACTTGTCAGTGATCAGATTTGCTCTTCATCGTGCCCTACAAATGAAAAATCAAACAAGAATCTTTACATTACTTTGCATCTGAGAAGATTTGGTAAAGACAAAAGATCTGGAGCACCTGTAATGACAGACATCACTGCATGGGTGTGATCCCAAATAAGGGGGCTAGAGCTGCAGTTCGTTACAACTGGAGCATACCTACAGATCCATCAAAACCGATGAATCGCTCTTTCCATCTTATTGGATCCTTCCTTGTGGCGACTCTGATTGCTGCCTGTGGTGCCGATCCGCTTACAACGATAACCCTGCCCGTCCAAGAATCTGCAGGGATTTCTCTGAGTAGTTCAGATCCAATCTCATCCTCCAGCTCAACTCCAATCGATCAGCTTGACTCCCCCACGCCGGTGCTTCATCAGGGTCATTCCCTGGGATTGAATCAAACCATTAACCGACCGATTAGATTTCGGGGTTGGGGGGGCGTGATCTTGAAGGGACGTTTAGTGATTCCACCGGGTCAAGGGCCTTTTTCTGCAGTTGTGGTCATGCATGGATGTGCAGGGTTATGGAATAATGCTGCTAGCTTTGATATGAAGAGTCAGTTTGATGACTGGGCCGAGATCTTCGCTGAGGATCAAGTTGTCGGTCTCTTTGTGGATAGTTTTACCCCTCGGGGGATTGATGGAGAATTCTGTGGAGTGACACCTCCAGATGACTCAATTGCTTCACCTGCGTATGTCCGTCCTAATGATGCTTACGCAGCCCTTGCCTTTTTGCGCAAGATCACCTTCCAGAATAATCAGGCCGTAGTTGGGGATCAGCCCGTTGCCTTAATGGGGTTCTCTCACGGCGGAACGTCCACACTCTCAGCCATTGCTGATCTAGATCTATCAGATAACTCTCCTTGGACAGTGCGCTACGACGGGATTGAGTACCCAGCCCCACCCCCAGGGCCTCGCCCAGCCAATGACGGGTTTGTCACAGCTGTTGCTTACTACCCCGGAGCCGGTTTCTACAACTACTTCGGCAGCTCTAAAGATCCTAGCAACGGCCACTATGCCCCTTATGCCCCCACGATTATGATCTACGGAGATCAAGACGGGCTTTACGCCAATGGAGATCCAGACCGTTTAATTGAAAAAACGATCCTCAGCGGTAGTCTCTTCCCCCTCGATATCCAGGTGTACTCTAATGCCGGACACTCCTTTGATGGTCAGGAGAACGGACCTAATGGCTCAGCCAGTGATCAAGCACGAGATCTTGTCCGTAACTGGTTCCAAACCTATCTCTAGCCTTTGAGGCTCTCTCGTTCTCCTAGATTCCCGGCAGCCTCACTGCTATCTTGCGAGATCTCTGAACGCTATGACAGGTTGAAGATCGTCCGTTTGATCTGGAAGAGACCGCAGGATGAAGGGCTGGTTGGGATGAGAGATCCTGAGGATGAGTCGATGAACTATGGAATCAGGTCAGCCAGTCTTAACTAAACCTGCTACTGTGGAGGGATGTTTCCTAATCTCCAAGCCCATTTGAGGTTCCATTAGGCCGTTCCATGAGTAGTCGCATTGAATATTTGATGTGCCCGCCCCACCACTATGAAGTGGATTACGTGATCAATCCCTGGATGGAGGGCAATATCCACCGATCGTCACGCGATCGAGCTGAGGTGCAGTGGCAAAAGCTCCACACAATCTTGCAAGAGCAGGCTGAGGTCAAGACAGTTGATCCCGCCCAGGGTTGGCCCGATATGGTTTTCACCGCTAATGCTGGATTGATCCTGAACAAAACGGTGGTGCTGAGTCGTTTCTTCCACCCAGAGCGGCAGGGCGAGCAACCTCATTTCAAACAATGGTTTCTGGATCAGGGCTACACCGTCCACGAGCTGCCACCGGAACTTCCTTTTGAGGGTGCAGGGGATGCGCTTCTGGATCGATCTGGACGTTGGCTCTGGGCTGGATATGGCTTCCGATCCGTGTTAGAGTCCCATCCTTACTTAGCAAAATGGCTGGAGATCGAAGTTCTTTCACTCCGATTGATCGACGAGCGCTTCTACCATCTAGATACTTGCTTCTGCCCCTTATCAGAAGGATATCTCCTTTACTACCCTGCAGCCTTTGATGCCTATTCCAACCGCCTGATCGAAATGCGGGTGCCTGCCGAAAAACGGATCGCGGTAAGTGAACCGGATGCGATCCAGTTTGCCTGCAATGCCGTTGATGTGAATAAAGCTATCCTCTTAAATCGGATCAGTCCTGATCTGCGAGCCCAACTAGCAGAGCGGGGGTTCAGAGTGATGGAAACAGATCTAAGTGAGTTTCTCAAGGCAGGAGGAGCCGCAAAATGTTTGACCCTACGCTTGACTGAAACTGTAGCCCCGCAGGTTGAGCCAATTGCCAGAGTCCTCAGCCGTTCTGTGCGACTCACTGGACATCTGCTTGATGGCACTATCCTCAGTGAAGCTCTGGATCTGATCGTCGAGCGGGGTGGCAGTTTCCAGATCTTAAACTTCCACCTAGGTGAAAATCGGCAAAACACATCGAGAGTTGAACTGAATGTTTCAGCTCCAACTGAAGAGATTTTGGCCACAATTCTGAGTGATCTGATCGAGCGTGGGGCCGAACTAATTGATCAAGAGCCTCAAGATGCTTCCTTAGAGCCTGTTGTTAAAGCTGGTGTTGCCCCCGAAGACTTTTACGTCACCACGATCTACCCCACTGAAGTCAAAGTCGATGGCCAGTGGATCCGGGTCGAGCGGCAGCGGATGGATGCAGCGATCGTTATGGCTCGAAACCCAGATGGATCAGCAACAGCCTTCTGCAAGCTTCCCCGCGACATGGATCTGAATGAGCACGTTGTCTGTGGTGTGGTTGGGATCCGAACCCTACGGCAACCCACTCATGATCGAGGTGCCACCCATGAATTTGCCTTTATGGGGGCAGGGGTTTCCAGTGAGCGCCGAGTTGAACTTGTTGTCGAGCAGATCGCTTGGGAAATGCGCCGAGTCAAGGATCGAGGCGGCAAAACTGTTGTTGTCGCAGGTCCAGTGGTGATCCATACAGGCGGAGGCAATCATCTAGCAACTCTGATCCGAGAAGGCTACGTCCAAACTCTGTTAGGAGGCAATGCTATTGCTGTCCATGATCTAGAAGAAAACTATTACGGCACATCCCTAGGAGTAGATATGCGTCTGGGTGGTGTTGTCAAGGGAGGCCATCGACACCATCTCAAAACGATCAACATGATTCGGCACTATGGCAGTATTGCATCTGCCGTTGAAGCAGGTCGGATCCGAGGTGGAGTCATGTACGAATGCATCCGAAACCAGGTACCGTTTTCCCTTGCTGGCTCGATCCGCGATGATGGACCTCTTCCAGAAACTCGAACTGATATGATCCAGGCCCAACGGGAATACACTGAGCTAATCCGAGGCGCAGATATCATTCTGATGTTATCCTCCATGCTGCATTCGATCGGGGTTGGTAATATGACACCCTCTGGCGTGAAACTGATCTGTGTGGACATTAACCCTGCTGTTGTGACCAAGTTAGCTGATCGGGGATCATTAGAATCGGTTGGAGTTGTGACAGACGTTGGTTTATTCCTGAGTCTCTTAGTTCAACAACTGCATCGATTTGTTCAACCCTATGAAGCTGAACCTCAACCCACTTTGACTGCTGCTAAAACAGAAACTTAGGGATCGAGGCTGCTTCCAACAGTTTTTTAATTACCACCTCCGTAGGTACACGAGAAGATGCCCAGAGCCTTGACTGACAGAGACTTATCATGCGGATTACGCTAAAAAAGTTCCCTATTGACTCGATCAATCCCAGACATCAGCAGTTACCGATAAGATCTTTGAGAGAAAAATGTATTTATACGACCGTCCCTTGATCCCTGGCCACCTCCTGCGTCGGTACAAGCGATTTTTTGCCGACATTGAGCTGCAGTCTGGGGAAGTGATCATCGCCCATTGTCCCAACACAGGCCCGATGACAGGTGTATGTCAAATCGGCTCTCCTGTCCAGGTATCCTTCCATCCTAGTCCAAAGCGGCAATTAGCCTACACCTGGGAAATGATTTACGTCGATCAGGTGTGGGTGGGGATCAATACCAGTTTGCCGAATCGCTTGATCCGATATGGACTAGAGCAGAATTGGTTTGCAGAACTCACGGGCTTTGAGAAGCTGCAGCGGGAAGTTGCTTATGGTCGCCAAAACAGTAAAATCGATTTTCTCCTGACGTATCCCGATCAACAAGCCTATGTTGAAGTCAAGAACACAACCTGGGCTCAGGGATCCCTGGCGCTTTTTCCGGACACTGAAACGACTCGTGGTCAGAAGCATATTGAGGAACTGATCGAGGTGGTTGAACAAGGCTACCGAGGGGTTTTACTCTATGTGATCCATCGCGGCGATTGCCCCAGATTTGCCCCAGGTGATCAAAAAGATCGGCGCTATGGAGAGCTCTTGCGGCAGGCGGATGCCAGTGGAGTGGAGATCTTACCTTACCGCTTTCAGGTCAGTCCAGAGGGGATCACGTATTTGGGGCTCGCTGAAGTGGATTTGGATAGGACGGAAGGAGACTGAATCCATCAAGCGATCGAACGATCCATAGGACGATCAATGAACCGTTTTGTTTTGCTCGTTCAGCAATTGATCAGATTTGGATCAGGCTCTGTTAATCCAGGTGTTGTTTCATGAGGATCGTTGTGATTATTCTTTGGGTCAGCTGCACTCGGCTTGCTCAGCTCATGAGACACACTACGCTCATCAGGCTTCAGGTTCATTAGGATCGTAACGACTTATTCCAACTGTTTAGTTCATGGAGATCAGGCTCATGTTCAACCGTATAGCTGTGACTGGATTGTTGATTGGAAGTGTTCTCTGGTTGGGGCTGGCTGGATCGGCAGTGACCCAAACGAATGCTGTGAGTTCGGTAACAACTTCAGACACCCTAGCCAAGGCAACATTTGCAGGAGGCTGTTTTTGGTGTATGGAGCCTCCGTTTGACAAGCTGGAGGGAGTGATCTCAACAACATCTGGCTACATGGGGGGTACCAAAGCCAACCCAACTTACAACGATGTGTCAGCCGGGAACACTGGGCATTTAGAAGTGATGCAGGTGGCTTACGATCCCAGCCAGATTAGCTATGAAGAACTGCTTTATGTTTACTTGGGCAATATCCATCCGTTGTATGTAAAATGACAATTTTGTGATAATGGCTATAAATACACCACCGACATCTTCTATCTCTATGATCTACAACAGGAGTTGGCCGAGCAGTCCAAAGAGGATCTGGAAGACTCTGGCGTTCTAGAAGGACCGATCCAGACTCAGCTCTTGACGGCTACCGAGTTTTATGCTGCTGAGGACTATCATCAGGACTACTACCAGAAGAATCCTGTGCGCTACAAGTTTTACCGCTACGCCTGTGGCCGCGATCAGCGTCTGGAGGAACTCTGGGGTAAGGCAGATCACTAGGGGAGCTTCCCGCCATCCGATCTCGATCAAGGGCATCCAGTCCCAAACACCTCAGATATCCTTTTCACTCAGGTATCCCTCTATCCCTCTGTCTGAAGTCTTGCGATCCTGCTGGGCTGTTGACGGAGGGAAGTCCTTTGTTTGCTTTTGTTTGCTTTGAGTCAAGATGGCCTCAAGAATAAGATCTATAAAGAGTTTATGAATTTGAGTATCCTTATAAGAAGTTGAGGCAACTAGGATTCGACAATAGAACAAGAGGAACAAGCTGATACTGAGGAGCTTAGATCTCCATGTCGAACCCATCCGAGATACAGTCATGCACTGGCAGCCCTTGCCCGATTCAGTTCATTGTCAACCTGATTGGGAGCAAGTGGGCCATCTTAATTTTGCGGGAGTTATTCGCTGGCCACCGCCGCACTCATGATTTTCTGGAAGCGTTGCCAGGGATCAGCACCAAAACCTTGACCCAACGCCTCCGCGAACTGGAACACCATGGTTTGATTTTTCGCAAAGTATATCCAGAGATCCCACCCCACGTTGAATACTCCCTCACCGAAAAAGGCCGGGAGCTCAAACCCGTCATGCAAGCGCTTTATGATCTCGGATCCCACTGGCTGCAACGAGAGGATTGTGTTTGCTCTCTGCATGGAGATCTCGACATCCACTCAGCATGGGCCTCGGACGGCGAAGCTCTCAATCTAGAGGACTGTTCTCAAGAATCACTCCCTCACCAGTCGCAGGAAGTTGCAGATCCATCCGTTGCAGTGGGTTGTTAATGATCAACGATCAACGTTGTTTGCCTCTTCTCCCCCGCTAGGCTGGATCCACCCAACGACCATCAGCTTTGATCAAGTCGATCAGGGCTTGAACACCTTCGGTTTCAGGGACTTTCTTGACTTCTTCTTTGCCACGATAGAGAGAAATGTATCCCGGTGTGCGACCGACGTAGCCGTAGTCAGCATCGGCCATTTCACCAGGGCCATTTACAATACACCCCATGACGGCAATGTCTAAGCCAACCAAATGGGAGGTTGCCGATCGAACCTCATGAAGCACGGTCTCCAAGTTAAACAGAGTCCGGCCACAGGAGGGGCAAGCCACATATTCCACCATCGTTTTCCGCATGCCCAACCCTTGCAGAATGCTGTAACACACCGGGATCTCATTCTCTGGGGGCTCGGTCAAGGAAACTCGGATCGTGTCGCCGATCCCTTCTGCTAGGAGTGTCCCAATCCCAACAGCTGATTTGATCCGGCCATACTCCCCATCGCCTGCTTCGGTAACGCCAAGATGGAACGGATAGTTATAGCCCAATTCATCTAATCGTTTCGCGGCCAACCGATAGGCAGCTAGCATCACCTGGGGTCGGGAGGCTTTGAACGAAAAAACCAGATTGTGATAGTCCAACTCATGGCAAATGTGGGCAAACTCTAAGGCTGATTCCACCATGCCCAGAGGCGAATCCCCATAGGTAAACATCATCCGCTCGGCCAGCGATCCATGATTCACCCCGATCCGCATCGCCTTGCCCCGCTTTTTGAGATATTGCACCAAGGGAGTGAAGGTTTCGCGGATCTTGTCGCGGATCTCCTCAAATTCAGCCTGAGTGTATTCGGTTCGGCCTAATTGAGGACGTTCAAACACAAATAATCCAGGGTTGATCCGGATCTTGTCCACATAGTTGGCGGCTTCAAGCGCGATCTTGATCCCGTTGTGATGAACATCGGCGACTAACGGGACAGGGCGATAGGTTTGGCGTAGCTTGATCTGGATCTCTTGCAGCGCTTTGGCATGAGCCATACTGGGCACCGTCAGACGGACAATCTCACTACCTGCTTCGTGTAAGCGGCGGATCCCGGCTACAGCCCCTTCAATGTCGAGCGTGTCTTCGTTGATCATAGACTGGACCACGACTGGGTGATCACTGCCGATCGGGACATCGCTAACCCAAACGGTGCGGGTAGGGCGACGGGAGTAGGTGGGTTCAGGATAAGCCGTTGAGGAGATTGGGTTGGAAGAATCCGTAACCGTTGCGGAAGGAGAAAGGGTCTGCATAGGGGTTCGGGGTAAGAGCATCCGTTCTGACAGAGGGAGGTTGTCCCTGCTTTGATTGTAAGCTCAGCTGCCCAAACTGTGAGAATCTATTGATTGACTCCGATTCAGATCACTTTCTGAAGATCCTCTTCAAGTGTCACGACGAGCTGTCAGCACCCCGCTCTAAAGAGACGGAGCTTCGTGCCTCCTCTTTAGATAGCTGACCAGCCTAAGTCTTAACTGACTACGTTTTCAAGGTCATAACACCTACGAATGCTTTTCCAGTTTGTAGCTCTGTCGTTAACGGTTAAACAGTTGAAGCTGGGATGTAGACAGTGCCGTTAGCCCAACAAGCCTTAAAAACATTGGCGAGGAAAACATGACCCGTTTGACGGAGATTCAATGTCCAATTATGTTTTTGTTCTCGATACCGACAAACGACCGCTTGATCCCGTTTAT
>CAZONZ010000034.1:0-3173 GCA_964581005.1 uncultured bacterium | reverse complement strand
TTATTCCATACACTAAAAGAGACTGGTTTACCTGTCACAACAGGAACGGGTGGACAGACCCAATTCAACCGTACTCGATTGGGCTTGCCTAAAGCTCACTGGATTGATGCTGCCTGTGTAAGCCCCGTAAATCAATTGCAAATTCTCACGACCCAGCCCTTGCTAATCAAAGCGATGGGACATGGAAATAGGCAGATGTGCGGTACAGACAAGTTTGGTTTTCTAACTCGTCATCGTTCACGAGTACAGATTCACAAAGGTTTTCAGACTGAAGATAGGGTAAAAGCTGTTGTGACTAAGGGAAAGATCGTTGGGAGGAGCAAAGTGGCTGAATGCTCAGGGGTGTAACCTACGAAATGTGATCCCTAACAAGAACGAGGAGCAATTTCATCGGCTTCCTGCGCTACAGTGAGAGAACGTGTTGTCTGATCAAGGGATTACAGCTCTCGCTATGCCGAACCGTCTTGCCACCAGCCCCAGTCTTTACCTCCGCAAACATGCCAATAACCCGATCGATTGGTGGCCCTGGTGTCCAGAAGCCCTAGCAAAAGCCCAAGCAGACGATCGACCGATCTTTGTGTCAATCGGCTATTCCAGCTGCCACTGGTGTACCGTCATGGAAGGTGAGGCGTTTTCCGATCCTGCCATTGCTGACTACATGAACCGCTATTTTCTGCCGATCAAGGTTGATCGAGAAGAACGGCCTGATCTGGACAGTATCTATATGCAATCTTTGCAACTTATGTCAGGTCAGGGGGGCTGGCCCTTAAATGTTTTTCTCACGCCTGAAGATCGAATCCCCTTCTATGCCGGAACCTATTTCCCCGTTCAACCTCGCTTTGGGATGCCAGGGTTTCTAGAGATCTTGGAACGGATCCGATATTTCTTTGATCATGAACGCAGCAAAATTAGTCAACATAAACTGCAGCTAATCGAAGCCCTCTCCAGTCTCAGCCAGTTCAGCCCAGCCGATCAAATTCCTCCTGATCTGCTATCGAGCGGAGCCACGAAGATCCTTCCGATTGTGTCGAGTATGGGATCCCGGCAGCAATTCCCGATGATGCCCTATGCCCAATTGGTGTTACGAATTGCTCGTTTTGGTGGATCGGTTGATGGACAAGGAGCGTTGGAGCGAGCTCAGCAACGGGGGTTGGATCTGGCGCTAGGTGGCATTTTTGATCATGTGGGCGGCGGCTTCCATCGCTACACCGTTGATCCAACCTGGACGGTGCCTCACTTTGAGAAGATGCTCTACGACAATGGCCAGATCGTGGAGTTTTTTGCCGATCTGTGGGCTCATGGGTTTCAAGATCCAGCGATTGAGCGATCGGTTCAGCTAACGGTCGAGTGGCTTCAGCGGGAGATGACAGCTCCAGCAGGCTATTTTTATGCAGCTCAAGATGCGGATAGCTTTGCAAGCCCAGAGGATCGAGAGCCTGAAGAAGGTGAATTTTATGTTTGGCGCTGGTCTGAGCTAGCGTCTGCCCTCAGTGATGCAGAATTTGCAGCTCTTCAAAAAGAATTTGATCTCTCAGAAAGCGGTAATTTCCCCGATCGTCCCGGCATGATTGTGCTGCAGCGGTTAACAGGGGGCTCGCTGCGATCAGATGTAGAAACGGCTCTAACGGAAAACCTGTTTGCGATCCGTTATGGGGCAGCCAGTCAAGCCAATCGAACGGATCCCTTTCCTCCGGCTTGTACGGCAGAGGAGGCGAAATCAACCACTTGGCCAGGGCGGATCCCTCCAGTCACCGATACGAAAATGATTGTGGCCTGGAATGGCTTGATGATCTCTGGGCTCGCACGGGCTTATCAAGTGTGGCGACAGCCGATCTATCTCCAGCTTGCTGTCAAAGCGGCTCAATTCATCTTTTCAACCCAACAACCTGAGGGATCACTGCTGCGATTGAATTATGACGGGGAGGCAAGGGTTCCAGCCAAATCGGAGGATTATGCCCTCTTCATCAAAGCGTGTTTGGATCTGCATCAAGCGAGTTTGACCCATTCCGGTGAACCAGAGGCGCGCTACTGGTTAGATCAGGCTGTTCAACTCCAACAGCAAATGGATCACCAGCTTTGGGATCCGGAGATGGGTGGATACTTTATGTCAGCGGCTGAGCACAGTGCAGATCTGCTGGTCCGGGAAAAGGAATTCCAAGATAATGCCACTCCTGCAGCCAATGGAATTGCTGTTGCTAACCTGGTTCGCTTAGCAGCGTTGACCGATGATCTAAGCTACTTGGAACGAGCAGAGCAGGGGTTGAAAGCGTTTGGCCAGATCATGAGTCGGCAACCCCGATCCTGTCCAAGTTTGTTTACAGGACTCGATTGGTACCAGAATTTTCTGAAAGTGACGGTTCATCCCGATCCTTTACCCACACTCCAAGCCCAGCCTTGGCCCACAACTCTATGGGTCACGCCCGATTCGGATCATCCTTTAGATCCTGATGCTGCAGGGATCGTCTGTGTGGGAACCCGATGCTTGGATCCAGCACCTTCGCTAGAGATATTACAGGATCAGATGAAGCAAGGTCAGATCCGTTAGTTGGGATTGGGGATCAAAGTAACCCTCAGAAGCTCTAATGCCTCCTGAGGCTCTATCTGCATAGAGTTTATTGAGTGCTAGAGCTAGATCACGAGTTCTATCTAGCCTGGAACAGATCGATGAGGGATCTGCTGACAGAAGACGTCTGTATTGAGCCTATAGATGGGGTTTTGACTAGTAAGAGATAGGTCTCTTACCTCATGGATCGAGAGTTGATCATCAGGCATCGATTGGTTCTCCTATACTTAGGGGGCAAACCTAACTGTTTTGAACTCAAACCCATGCCCAGCAAGGACTTAAGCCAACTTGGGCCAGCAAAAGAGTATTTATTGAAACTTCAGTCACCGCAGATCGAGGAGAACCCCGCAGATCCAAGAGAACCACTAAATCCGGATAGGGAAACATCGGAGCGGATTGTGCAAAAGGATCGAAAGACTGAGCTATTTCCTGTTGAGGAGTAGATCCTTAGATTGGCTAAGAACCTTCTGGAACTGGGGACTCTATTATGGGATATTGATCGGGCTCTATCGCTCCTGCTATGCTTAGGCTGAATCTAAGTACCAGCAGAGCAGACAGCGTAATTGGAAGTTATCAAAGTTCCTAAACCCATACCCTGAGCGTTTGATCA
>CAZONZ010000033.1:0-17408 GCA_964581005.1 uncultured bacterium | reverse complement strand
GAGACTTCTGAGGATGCTGAACCACCGTTTCCACGCTAACCCCTCCAGGATCATGCCACTATTCTACACACTTCTTAACATAAATTAGGTCAACCTACTTGCTAAGTCTTGATGCCAAGCTCTGAAACGGTGAGCCGCTCAACCCCTGAAATCCTTTCAGCAGCAATGTTCTAGATTCGTATCTGTCGATTTTAGGATCAAAGTGATTGGTCTACCTCCCTGCAACAAACTCCCTGTGGTTGAGTAAGCTCGATAAATACCACAAAAGGTTGATCCGATAAAACTGCAAGATATGGAACCAGGTCAGTCCCGATCGGTTGAGTGGATCGAATTAGGGCACGTAATACGGTGGGATATGTTCGTTTACCGCTTAAAATCTCCTATCCATCCATATACGGATCTCCTTCTTTTGTCTTTACCATCACCATCGGCAAGATCTGAACAGCTAACTTCTGACCTTGATGTAAAGATTGATAACGAATCGATAGTAGTTATTATCAACAAGCACTTCTATTGAGAACTCATGAGGATATCCCAGATCTTTAGTGAGCACCCATCCAGAGTGGGTTGGGTTGGGCAGTTGCAAAGAACTCTTAGCTAGGGCTAAATCTGACAGCGCATCGTCGGGATCCTGCAGCAGTATTCTTAATGAGGTGGCCCACCGAACTCGATCTTACAAACGGCCACTTCAATAAGGAGGCTCCTATGGCACAAGCAACAGTTCAAGACATCCCTGCTTTGACTCGGATTGCTCGTGAAGCCAACTGCACCCATTGTCTGACCCGTAACTGCCCGATGGCAGGATCTGCGAATTCCCCAGTGCTGCAATGCAACACCTATCGACAGGCCAACTGCTATTTCTGCAACAAGTCAGACTGCGCCCTGAATGGAACCATGAACTCCCCTGTGATGGTGTGCGATCAGTTTGAACTTCTGGTAGCTGCCTAAAGCAAACAGGGATTACTCAGATTCCTACCTGAACTTTTTGCCGAAGCCCGTGTAATGCGGGCTTTTGTGATTTTATAGCGTGAGCACAACAGAACTTGGAGACATACCTCACCAATGACTACAGGAGCCTTCAAGGATCCTTGAAAACTCCTGTTATCGTTGAGACTCTCTCATTTCTGGCAAGAGGGACGGGATAGGGAAGCCCCTCATAACGCTTTGCGTACACGAAGGGATCATTCACGGAAACACTCAGTCATGGCTTTCAAGCATGGCTCGGATTGTAGATCACTGGGTTCAGAGTTTGTGCATAGCCAAACATTCCAGCTTGTTGTTTAGGCCTTTCATACAACCCCTCATCACTCAGCTTCGATCCTGCCTTTGTCTGAACAGGGGAATGGTAAAACGTGGATTTTTCGCCATGATAGGTGGTTTGATACAGCGTATTTTGCACCCTATTCATGTCAGTCAAGCTAGGTTGCTCCAAGCCTTGAGAACGACTATAAAAATAGTTCTCAAAAGGCTGCTCCCTCTTCAGCAAAGGTTTGGCATCAGCTTGCGGAGACTCGTAGAGCACTTGTAATAGCTGTTGAGGCTCGACCCAAAATGGGTTTTGATAGATCAGAGTTGGATTCTCGCTAACTTCAACAAGCCCCTGCTGCCAACTTTGCAGCGTATTCCTAACGTCAACACCCATTGCTCGGAGAAAATGCCAGAGACCTCCCTGCAAGAAGAAAAATGCTAGGTAAAAGTGGGCATTGGCTAACCAGATACGAGAAGATATGTAGTCAGCGTCCAAAGAGGCATTGGGATCAAAATAGTAGGGTAGGAAGGCTGATTTAAGATTCAGTGCTGGCCCATAAAATTCCTCTGGATAGGCCAACGTGTTGAACCCACAGTAATAGGATGCCGCAAACCCAGCCAAACCAATACCGAATAACGAGTAGGACAGAATCCCATCGCCAGAAAATCGAAAGACCTGCTTAACCCAACTGAATGGGGATACCAGAATGTGCCAAGTTCCCCCCAAAATCAGTAAAACAGCCACATAAATGTGACCTCCTACGAGATCTTCTAGGTTATCCACATCAAACAGATGAGTTCGGTAATCCCAGATGATCCCAGGGTCCAGCGTAGGTTCTGTTACCAGCCTTACCTCTTCAAGGTTGGTATCGTACAATCCACCAACAACCATAGCTTTGACGACTAGCAATACAGCCCCTAGCCCCAAAATGATCAAGTGATGTCCTAAAATGAGGCCCAGCTGTTGGGGATCATCCCATTCAAAGTGGAACTTGGCTGTTCTTCCTTTCTCCCCCTCTAATCCAGGAGGTAGCTGGGTCTGGTGGAAATAAGCTCCAAAGGCCAAGACTCCAGCCGCCACAAGGTGAATGACGCCAATAGCAAAAAAGGGATAAGTATTGGCGATAGGCCCTGCAGGGCTGTTTCCCCAACCCTCAGCAGCCAAGTGAGGTAGCAGGATCAGTCCCTGGGTATACATGGGCTGATCGGGAGCATAGATGGCCAATTCAAACAGAGTGAACCCACCGGCCCACAGCATCATTAAAGCGGCCTGAGCGACGTGGGCAACGATAAATGTGTTGGACAAGTCAGTGAGTCGGGCATTGCCAGCCCACCAGGGATACTGCTCCTGGTTTTTACTTGAAATGTTCATGATGATGGATTGATCACAGTAGGGTTTGCAATTGAGGTCTACCCAGATTCGGGGAGACCTTCTCACCTAAAAGCAGGATAGAGTTCAGCTTAAGCCAGAGGCGATGTGATCAAAATAGATCCCGATTTCTTGACCAGCCTGAGCTCCAACCCGTTCAGAAACAACTTCTTTCATGGCTTGAATGGCTTGAATCGTGCGATCAAGGGGTACCCCTAACGAGAGGTAGGTTTCTTTCAGCCCGGTCAACACCCGCTCGTCCAGGATAGAGGCATCTGCGGCCAGCATGGCATAGGTGGCATAGCGTAAGAAGTAGCTCAAATCCCTCAGGCAAGCTGCATAACGTCGGGTTGGATACATATTGCCGCCGGGGCATGTGATGTCCCCATAGAGCAAACTTTTCGCAACAGTTGCACTGATGATGCTAGCTGCATCCACGCTAATTTGCTTGGCGGCTTTGACCCGTAGTGTACCGCTCTGGTAGTATTGCTGGAGCTTGTCCAGTTCAGAACCATCCAGGTACTTACCTTTCTCGTCAGCAGGGTTGATAACAGCGGTGATGGTGTCTTGCATAGTTTTTCTCAACTCAACTTGAGTACAGTCACAAACATTCGGCCAAGGAAAAAGAAAATGTCAAAGATACCCTTAAGCGCAAAGACCATCTTTGAACCATGTGCGAGATGCTAAAATGCGCGAACCAATTGATCGAAATAGGGGGCTGCTAAAACCTTTTCCTCTTGGGACAACATTCCCAAAGCAACCACCCTTAGGCAGCTCATCGCAATTCTCAAATTTGCCAGAGGAACTCCAAGTGAGACATACATATCACGCATGCCATCCAGCCCAATATCTTCCAGGGGCTTAGAATTGCCAGCCAGAACGGAGTAACTCACTAGGCGGAGGTACCATCCCTGATCTCGTTGGCAAAGGGCCGTTTTTTGAGCATTACCCCTGTTGCTAGGAGTATCAGGACACTGAGACCAGAAACGCTTGCTGGTTTCCTCGACAATTTTTTGCTCGTTGGCGGCAAGCTTCTGCGCTGCACTGACACGCTGCGCTCCCTTGTTGAAAAACTCCTGAAGCTGGTCAAGTTCAGCTCCACTCAAAAAACGATCTGCCCTATCTGATTGCGCAATCACTTTGGCCACGATACTCATGACTTTTACACCTCTTCTAATTGAACTCGCGAACTCAAAACACATAGCCCTAGAACCCGGCTACATACTAGGTAGGCGAAAACTTGTTATTGAGATTCTAAAGCATTACAGAGCTTGCTATCTATTAAATTTCGTATCTATTCAAGCGGGGACTCAATGTACTTTTGCAACTAAGGAGCCACCCTAGGATATCTGCAAAGTAAAATGGTTTATTACTGGGAGATCTCCTGATCTACAGGCCCAAAAACTGACAAATCTTGCTAAACCTGCTTTGCCATTGTTGAGCCACAACAGCAAGGCTCAAATCCCTGCAGTTGCAGAACGATAGATGTCCTTATCGAAGAAGATCCCGCGAAATAATGCACGAAGGCAAGGCAATGTCAGGGATCCACTCGCAATTCTGATGTTGAGAATGAATGGGCTTGAAAGCCTTCGATCTTTCTGTTTGCCTTAGGTTTGATTGGATGTCTCTATCGCTTCCATAGAGTGATCACGTTGGTCCTTAGAAGGGATCGGTTGTCTCTTCTGCAATAGTCCTGTCACCAAGGCTAAGCCAAATGCACCTAACAACGCAAACCCTAACAGCCATTTGCCGCCTTCTAGCAGCCCAGCTCCCAAGGCCACGATCGGGGGATTGGAAAGGGCAATACCCGCGATCAGAGCCGGAGCAAATTTGATCCAGGGAGCTTTGGTCAGTCCTACGGCATAACACACAAAATCAAAGAAGCCTGTCATCAAGAAGCCTGTCAGTAGAAAAAAATTGCTCTCTAAGTGTCGCTGACTCAGGCTCTCTACACGTTTCATCCAGTTTGGCCCCACCAGCCACTGAACCAGTTTCCGACCAAAGTGCCGCGATAGCATAAAACTTAACGAACACGAGAGCAGATCCGCCAGACAGATCACCCAAAGCCCCTGAGCAAACCCCAACAGCCCCCCAGCTAAGACAGAGTAA
Organism: uncultured bacterium; assembly: GCA_964581005.1. GTDB lineage: Bacteria > Cyanobacteriota > Cyanobacteriia > Thermostichales > Thermostichaceae > CAZONZ01. The sequence goes on along the minus strand of CAZONZ010000033.1, from coordinate 12,682 downwards.
GCGGTACCCGGTAAAGCCGGAACCACAACACTGGTAAAGCGCAACATAAAGATCCCCAGAGGTGCCCAGATCCCTAGGTGCTCAACCTGCTCTCTCAGCTGAGTGACCCCATACTGGCTCACGATCCATGTGATCAGAGCGATTAGCAGAACAACGATCACGAACCGCAGAATGATCTTGATGGAAGAGTGCTGGCTCATTAAAGACCTCTAGAGTTTAAAGAATTGTGAAGGGAGCTGATGTTGTTGAATGATGGATCAAGACCCCTACTCTTGTCTGTGATTTTGAGGCGGGGGGAAGGAGGTTGGCTAGGATCCGAAGGGGTTGAAGCGAATTGCAGGCAGAGCTCCCATTCAATAAGTCCTATGATCACGCCAAGACTCTGGAGGACAGTTCGTGCAGCTCACAGAATCCCAGTCTAGAATTCTGCCTTTGGAAAATGGGGATCAACTGACTCGCCATGAGTTCGAGTTGCGTTATCACATGTCAGATCTCCGAAAAGCTGAATTGATCGAAGGGATTGTTTACGTGGCGTCACCTCTGCGGATCAAGAGTCATGGAGAACCGCACGGAAATCTCATCACCTGGGTTGGAACCTACAAGGCTGTAACGCCAGGGCTGGTTCTGGGGATTGAACCCACTGTTCGATTGGATCTAGCCAATGAGCCTCAGCCTGATGTTGTCCTCTTTATCCCTGGTCAACAAGCCGTCATTAGTGACGACGATTATATTGAAGGGGCTCCTGAGTTGATCATTGAGGTTGCTGCCAGTAGCGCGGCCATTGATCTTCATGCTAAGAAACAAGTTTATCAGCGGAATCAGGTTCAAGAATACATCGTCTGGCGCACCTTAGATCAGCAGCTAGACTGGTTTAGGTTGCAGGATAACGATGACGCGAGGATCGCTCTTGATAGGGATAAGATCCTTCGGAGCCAAGTTTTCCCTGGGTTATGGCTAGATGTTGAAGCACTCCTGAGCAACAACCTGGGGCAAGTCTTAGCTGTGCTGCAACGAGGGATCCAATCCCCTGAGCACACCGAATTTGTCCTGAAGTTACAGCAACAATGATCCGGATCTGCTTGAACCCATCTAAGAGGATGAGTTGAGATAAACAGGAGATTGAATCGATCGGCGCATGGGCTCATAATCGGCACAATCAACGGCGGCAATTGATGCAGCTTGGCAAGGACAGACCGCACACTTGAGCCGAGAATCGCCAGAATAGTAGACACAGGTGTAACAAGGAACCTGGTACAACAGGCTAAGGTGGTGGATCCCTGCTCGAAACACAATCCATAAGGTGGTTGGAATCGCTGCAATCAAGAGCCAAAGCAGGAAGAATCCACAGGGTAGAACGATCATCTGTGTCATAGCTAAAATCCGTAGAGGTCTGGAGGTGTTTGGGATGATCAACCTCTGAAACATGCTTTGATCAATGGGTTGAATGTCGATAGCGCTTTCTACCCTTCACTCAACGGGGAGACGTTACAGGCCAAAGTCGGTTTTCAACTGAGCAACCCAGGTTTTGATCCGGTTAGTCGTCAGATCGGATTGGTTGTCGTTATCCAAGGCCAGCCCAACAAAGTGGTTACCTCTCACTCCTCTAGACTCATTGAATTCATACCCCTCCGTAGGCCACATCCCTACCGTCTTACCTCCGCGTGCCGAGATCTTCTCCTCCAAAATTCCCATCGCATCCTGGAAATTGTCCGCGTAGCCAGCCTGATCCCCACAGCCAAAATAGGCCACTTTCTTGCTGGAAAAATCAATTTTGTCGAGGCTAGGGAAAAACTGATCCCAGTCTGACTGCAACTCGCCAACATCCCAGGTTGGACACCCCAAGATCAAACACTCATAAGGTAAGAAATCCTCGACTGAAGCAGAACTGATATCCATGAGATCCACAAGATTGGAACCCAACGCTTTCTGAATTTCTTCGGCTGCATCCTGAGTATTGCCCGTTTGTGTTCCAAAGAATAAGCCAATTTTCGCAACCATTGCAACAATTCTCCTTGATGAAAACTAGATATTGCCTTGATAACCACAGATTGATCAAGGCGCTTTTCGAGAAAGAGCTGATCGGTCAGTCGGTTGACGGAACTAGACACGATCAGCTCTAGGCTGTCTCTCGCAACCCTCAGAGATGGACCAAGACTACTTTAGAAGTACTTTCAATAAAGCAGCCTAGAGTTAGGCTAAGCTTAATGCGACTTATTTGCAAGTAGATTGGTTATTACGATTTATGAAGATATCGAAAGGGGCTTCCAGAGAGGATTTCACGGATGGAATTACCTGGATCTGGCCTGAAGTACGTTTCTGTAGCAAGCAATACTACTAACTAGTAAATAGAAATTATTATTAACAAGTTTGATCACAGCTATGAGGCATGTAGAGACGCTCGTCTGAAGAAGCGTCTGATCCCGATGGGCAGGTCAAGGCTCAAACCTCTAGATCAGAGAGCACAGAATGAGGCTGATCATCAATAGACTAAGCTTTCAATAGACTAAGCTTTCAATAGACTAAGCTTTCAATCGAGCCTCTATGATTAAAGAGGCATTCCTGATCGGTGGCAGCTTGCTTAGCCAAGGAAGCCATCGGAACCAGCCAATCCGGTGAGGATAGCGACAGTTTTCTTGAATGAGTGACTGGACCTTTGTAACCCTTAGTCCTATTGCTGAGAGATCTCTTTCATCTCTGATCAACCATTTTAGAGGTGCGCCCAGCTGAGCAAGTTGTTGGGCTATCTTCCCTTTTGTAATTCCCCCAACACCATCAAAGACCAAGGTTGCCCCCATAAATCGGTGGTTGAGCTGACTGATCAAGGATTGGATCTCAACAGCCTCCAAATACATAAAGAGTCCTTCAGCCAGGATCAGCAATTCTTCAGGTGGACCCTCCGGAATCTGATCCAACCATTGAAGATCCAAAGCTGAGCAACTTATAAATCGATGCTGATCACGTGCAGTATCAAGCTGGTGACGTAAGGCAGTAACCTCCGGTAGATCCAGTTCGATCCAACAACGACAACGCTCTCCCACTCGGTAATAACGAGTTGATAGACCAGCGCCTAATTCGATCACAACGGCATTTGGGTAAGTTGAAAGGTGACACTGAACCGCCTGATCAAATAGATGAGCCCGAATAGCCCAACTGAGTTGAGAGAAAGGGGTATACATTCGGTCTAAAGCTGGATCCCACTGGAGAGACGGCCACCACTCAGCCAGCTGAGGATCTCGAAAGAGGCCATCAGGACGCTCATGTTCCTCAACTCGTGATCGAGTCGTTAGCAGAAGGGTTCGTGGTACTCCGGACAACGTTGTAACTTGCTGGGGATTGTTCATGGGTTTGACCTTGTATTGTTCTAGATACTGAGTTGATCCTGTGGATTAGTGTCCAATGGTGATGGCAAGCCCCCTTTTCTTTGGAGAATGTGACACAATATTAAGAGCCCATGTTTAGGTATCGATTATGGTTCAAGTCACTGTTCGTCCTTTCACTCAGATGGGAAGCAATTCAGCACTCCTCGATCTAAATGTCACAACTCCTGTCTGCGAGGGGCTCAATATCTTGCTCGCCAGCTTTCAAGCCCTCTTTCTGCAATATCAGAAGCACCATTTTGTGGTTGAAGGGGCCGAGTTTTACATGCTGCATCAGTACTTTCAAGATAGCTACGAAAGTGTCAAAGATCATGTGCATGAACTTGGGGAGCGGATCGATGGGCTGGGCGGAATTCCTGCAGCAAGCTTCACGAAACTAGCAGAACTCTGCTGTTTTGAGCCTGAAACTGATGATGCGTATCCTTGCCGAGCCATGCTGGAGCACGATCTTGCTGCTGAGCAGGCCATTATCCCTGTCCTACGCTCTCAAGCTACTCAGGCAGAAAGTTTAGGCGATCGGGCTACGCGCTACCTGCTAGAACAGATCTTGTTGAAGACGGAAGAGCGAGCCTACCATATTGGACATTTTCTGGCGAATGACACCTTGGTAGTGATGAGCCTCAATGGCCAGGGTGCTTAGCGCTGGCGAGAGAGTTTAGCTTGCAACTTGCGCCAAAGGTGGAGAGGTACTCCGTCAGGACATGAGTTCTCGCGGATCACCTCAGCATCTTCAACCAAATAGTGAACTCCCACTTTGAGTCTAGGATCCATGAAACTGCAGCGGCGGTTGGGGTGATCCTGGGCTTGGCCCACATAGAAGTCCACCCAGCCGTTATGATCCAGGCGCTGGATCGGGAGGCACAATTGGACGGGGTAGGTGGAGGGATCAACGGTCTGAAGATATCGAAAGCTATTGTCAGTATTCCAGACATGCTTCCAAACATCAGATGCAGCAAGTTTCAGGTTGATACCCCACCCATTGTGGTTGAACTGCAACCAGGACATCGTGAACCTCTATCAATAGCTAGGTGGATCGGAGATACAGGGATTGGATTCCTGCACCAGAACAAGCAGGATAGGTGGAAGAGAACAGCCATCAGACAGGACTATTCCCAGAAGTGCTTATAAAAAAATCTTCCTAATAAAGGGAGTTGAGGTTTACTCTAACAGATGATCAGATCAGCTGCAAGTCATTCTCATCAAGGTCTGGATCTGGGCTTTGTTACTCTACTTACGCAATTGGATGATTGGGAAGTTCTGGGTGAAACAACAACTCAGTTTGCAGAGATTTTTCAGATCAATTCAAGTGATCTACTGTAAATCTATCAAGTATAGATCTCTGAGGGAGTCGGCGATCAGGGATCTAACGTACTGTTGCTGGCTGGCATTCCAGTTACGTTCATGTCTTGGACTACTAGGGGCTGATCAACCTCGGTAGCTCGGACAAGATCGAGTCCGCTTGCCTTCAGGTACAGGAGATCTTGAGTTGATCTCCAAGCGAAACGTAGGGGGATGGATCAAGATCCACTAAATGAGAATAGTTACTATTTTGTGCTAGCTGATACTATCTTGATCGACTCAGCTAAGCACTTGGATAAACCGCTGCTCCGCATGAATGCCTGATTAACACCTGAAAGACACCGCTTTATCTAGAGGATTCTGCTTCTAAGCCTACAGGATTCTCTAGTTTTTGGGTGCAAGATCTTTGTTATTACTGCTAATTGATCTGCCTAGCATGGAGGACTAGAAGGAGGCGTCAACAGAGTTTATAAAACTTAACGCTATGCACTTGCTAATTATTCCTAATAAGATCTAGGATGCCTCTAGCAAACAACTCGTTTGCTTTCCCAAGATCAACCTCTGTTAAGTGCGCATCTAGCAGGGCTGGCAACCTACTCATAGGGATAGGGTAGATTGAGCAGCCCTCTTTTCTTCAGATGATGATTGCGCTGCTGTTTACGGGTATGAATCATGACAACTGAATCTCAACAGTCCACGGCTGATCGGATCCCGTGGTGGGCTGGCAATGCTCGATTCGCCAATCTTTCGGGCCGACTTCTAGGGGCTCATGTGGCTCATGCAGGCTTGATCGTCTTTTGGGCCGGAGCCATGACCCTGTTTGAACTGTCTCAATTGGATCCGGCTCAACCCATGTTTGAACAGGGCTTGATCCTCTTGCCCCATCTGGCCAGTTTGGGTTGGGGAGTGGGATCTGGTGGCGAGGTGGTGGATACCTACCCGTTCTTTGTGATCGGAGCTCTCCATGTGATCAGTTCAGCGTTTCTAGGCTACGGTGGACTCTTCCATGTTTTCGGTGGACCCGCCGATCTAGAGGAATGTTCTCCCTTCTTTGGTTACCGTTGGGAGGATAAGAACAAGATGACCACGATCATTGGGATCCATCTGCTATTGCTGGGAGGCGGAGCCTTTCTACTTGTGTTGAAGGCAACCCTTTTCGGTGGACTCTACGATCCATTAGTTGGCGACGTTCGTGTAATTACCCCTGATCTGAACCCGTTTGGGCATCTCCTCGGCCTGGAAGGAAAACACTGGATCGCTGGGGTAGACACACTGGAAGAAGTTGTCGGTGGACATCTCTGGGTAGGGATCCTGCTGATGATCGGGGGAGTTTGGCATATTGCGACTCGACCCTTTGGTTGGGTTGAGCGGATCTTTGTCTGGTCGGGCGAAGCCTACCTTTCCTACAGTTTGGGGGCTCTGGCCTTGATGGGATTTGTAGCCGCCTATTTTGTTTCCGTCAATACAGTGGTGTACCCAGAAGTCTTTTACGGTCCAGCCCTACCTGTCGGCCTCGATCGCTATCCATTCTTTGGCACTGGATCCGAGCTGACATCACGGATCTGGCTGGCTAATGCTCATTTCTGGTTGGCTTTCTTCCTGCTGCAGGGCCACCTCTTTCACGCTCTCAAAGCTAGAGGGTTTAACTTCCGCTCAGGTCAAGTTCAGGTTCAAGAAGCGACTGCTCCAGCGTAAGGATTGACGGATCGGTGCTCGATCCCAACCCATCCGATCTAGACCCGATCCAGATTTAGACAGGATCACCCTCAACCTAGAGGAGCAGATCGGTGAAGACAGGGATCAGCTTCAATCCCGCTGTTCCATTGCTTTGGAGACAAGGTTTGAGAATGAATGCTTTGAAATGTAGGAGAACTATTGATGACAACAGCCACGATCAGAGATGATTCTGTTTTTTCCGAGGTGGGTTGGCTAGCTGGCAATGCTCGGTTAGTCAATCTTTCAGGCAAACTTCTCGGAGCTCATGTTGCCCATGCAGGATTGATCATGCTGTGGGCCGGAGGCATGACCCTATTTGAGCTCTCTCATTTCGATCCCAGTGTACCCATGCCCGATCAAGGGCTGATCCTGTTACCTCACTTGGCAACTCTAGGATTTGGTGTAGGTGAGAATGGGTCGATTACGGATCCTTATCCCTTCTATGTGATCGGGGTTCTGCATTTGATCGCTTCGGCTGTGTTGGGTGCAGGCGGGATCTTTCATGCTTTACTGGGGCCTGAAGTTTTGAAGCAAGACTCCAGTTTTGCAGGCTTCTTTGGGTATGACTGGAAAGATGATGACAAGATGACCACAATCATCGGCATTCATCTGATCCTGCTGGGTTTCGGAGCCTGGTTGTTGGTCGCGAAAGCCCTATTTTGGGGTGGACTCTACGATCCTGACTTCGGAGGGGTGCGCCTGATCACCGAACCTACCATGAATCCAGGTCGTATTTTCGCTTACCTAACCCCGCTAATGGGGGAGCAAGGCATGGCTAGCGTCAATAACCTTGAAGATGTTGTTGGCGGACATATCTTTGTCGGGTTGCTCTGCGTTGGTGGTGGACTCTGGCATGTGTTCACCCGACCCTTTAGTTGGGCCAAGCGTGTCCTGATCTACTCCGGGGAAGCCTACCTTTCCTACAGTCTGGGTGCTCTAGCGTATATGGGGATCCTGGCTGCCTATTTCATCTCCGTGAATGACACAGTCTATCCCACTGCATTCTATGGACCTCTCGATACCCCTCTGATGGAGTCAGGGAACGTTTCATCCCGTACCTGGTTAGCCATCACCCACTTTATCTTAGGGATCTTGTTTTTGACTGGACACATCTGGCACGCCTTGCGAGCTCGTTCAAAAGCAGCTGGGATGGATTTCAAAACAGGCACCTTTGTTCAAGCAAAGGCAGGCGATCCCCAGGTGGGTGATCTGGATACTCCGGTCAACCGCTCGGATCTCACCTTACTGTTTCTGCGGAATTTACCGATTTATCGAGAGGGACTGCCGCCGATCATGCGGGGTCTAGAGATTGGGATGGCGCATGGCTATTTCCTCGTAGGGCCATTTTACATCCTGGGTCCACTGCGAGATTCTGAAGAAGCGTTGTTTGCTGGGACGCTGGCAGCGATCGGGCTAGTGATCATCCTGACGGTGTGCCTCTCGATCTATGGTCGGGTTTCCTTTCCCAAGTCTCAGTTAGTGGTGGTTGCAACCGATCCTCAAGCTCCCTCCGTGGTGATGGCGGATAGTGCAGATGAGTTGCCTGAAAACCTCAGAACTCGATCCGGGTGGAGTTATTTCACAGGTGGCTTCCTGGTGGGAGGAGTCGGTGGTGCCTTGTTTGCCTACATGCTGTTGGTGAGTGCTGATCTCTTCCAGGCTATGGGGTCTGGCTTGATCGGCTAAGTCTGATTGAAGTGCGTTTGAAGCTGCTGCATGGATCTTGGCTAAAGATTTGGACTCACCCGATTCTTTCCTGTCAAGTCATGTCCTGCAGCAGTTTGATTCTAACCGACTGATACATATACATGGATTATCCTGATCTGATGGTTGTGTTAGATAACGGGTTGTTTTGTGAAAGGATGAATTGTCTATGTTTAGCCCAATTGGATCGACCTTATCCTCTGAGGTGATTGAAGTATTTGCGAGCTACGAGCGTCGCCAGCAGCTTCCCCTTGATCCTGATCATTTATTCAAAATTCAGCAGGGATACGTCCGAACCTTGATCTGGACTGCTGAAGATTCCCTCAGATCATTAGGGATCTGGGGGCCTGGAGATATCGTGGGTCATCTCAATCCAAGCGATCGGTGTGCTCTTGAATGTCTGACAGACGTGAAAGTTAGCCGGATCCCAGCTCGCTGTTGGCACCTGGAATTACCCCAATTGCTTCAACGCTTAGCTGAGACCGAAGCCCTCCTAGAGATCATGCATTCTTCTTGTACACGGGAGCGCCTCTACCAGTTTTTGCTGTGGCTAAGTCAAAAATTTGGTCAGACGATTGAGCAAGGGAAACTGATTGATCTGACACTTAGTCATCAGGATTTGGCTGAGATCCTTGGATGCACACGAGTCACCGTCACTCGTCTGATCGGTCAGCTTGAGCACGAGGGTTTGATCGAACGGGATCAGCGCCGCTTCATCCTGTTGAAGTCGTCTGCTGAATTGCCCAATCTGTGGATCCGACCACGTTGCCAAGAAGGGTAAAACTCGTTATGGTAAGCAGAACCATAAGTGTCGATCTTGTGGCAGGCACACGACTTGGAAGGTTAGGCTTCATCTAAAGACCAGGAGTTTTGACTAATCCTCAGAATGCGCTACTTGTAGTGGGAAGCTGTATCCAAAATCTACTGCCTGTAGTGTAGACAACTGATGGGGTAGGATCCTTCTATCCTATTCTCGTCCTTCGGCAATTCCTAACCTTCCAAGTCGTGTCAATGTAATGTCGGAGATCTCGATCACCAGGAGTGCAGTGGCGGGATGATCCTGCACATACTCTCGAATGGTGCCAGACACCACAACTCAGTTTGAGGAAGGATTTGATCCTGCTTCTGTTGGCATGATCCGAATTGAGTCATAGATCTTGTTGAAAAGATCCAGTTCAACCCATCAGGTTTTGCTCTGACACTGACTGACCACCCAGCTTCTAGAACTCAACCAATGACGTTGAGAACCACTGCTTTCAGGATCCAAACCCCAAGCATGACGTTGAAGATCTGTTCGTTCAGGTTCCAAACCCCAAGTAATGAGGTTGAGAACCGCTGCTTTCAGGATCCAAACCCCAAACATAACGTTTTGAACCTCGGTTTTGAGGTTGCAGACTTCTAGCACAATGTCTTCAGCCGCACTTGAGCCCTGCAAACCCTGAGCTATTCTGGCCCAGACTCCGAGGGTTTAAGACGTGATCGCCGAAACCGTTTGCTGAGATCCTCTAGATAGGGTTCTAGCTCTCCATCCAAGTTTCCAGCTTTGGCGTAGTTGTATACTAATCGGGCTGCACCGTAGGCTTCGCTACCCGCAATCGCAGTTGTATCGGATACTTGAGCAGTTAGCTCCTCCAGAGCCTTTTGGATGGGGTAAAGAGCCTCAAATAACTCCCAGTCATCGGCCATCTCCTGACGATCGAATAGTCCTGGGAGAATTTCTGGGTGTTGTGTGGCGAGTTCTAAGGCTTTGGCAACAAACCCACGACTCCGATCGCCCAAGCGCTGTAAGGCTTTACTTTCTTCAGAGGTCATGGAGAGCAAGAACGGTAGCCGCTCTTTAATGGTGGCGATCGCCCCCAAAATGGCTTCGACATCTTCTGGGGTCAACGTCGCACTGACACGATTTTCGGCCATGAGCAATTCACCTCTTCCTTCAACCAAGATCAATGGGCCATCATAGGGCTTTTTCGGGTAGTCGCCCACTCCACCTGAAGAATTCGCTCGATAAGGGGACAAACCTGGGCGTTCTCTGTCTAGTTTAATCGGATCAGGATGTGAAGGTGTTGTTGGGTGAAGACTTCGCTTGATTTCAGGTAGATGTGAGTAAACATGCGATCAGGTCGTGATCAAAGGGGTAAATATGCACGATAAACGGTTGGATATCTAAACGATTGGATTAATCCCAAGAACAGGGAGACAGATGTGATATGCTCCTTGTGCCTTATGTGACGAGGGTATGCTATGCCAGGAATCCGCCTAAGTAAAGCGATTGAAAACTTGCGGGCTGAGCTCCAGCTCTCGCAAGACTTGGGTAAGGAAAAGGATCTCCAGTTTAAACTTGGGCCGATCGAGCTGGAGTTAGAGGTTGTGGTCGAGAAGGGGGTTGAGGGAGGGGCAGAGGTGAATTGGTGGATCTTTGGGGGTGGAGCAGAGGCCAATATCAGTAACGCTAGTACCCACAAGATCAAAATGACGCTGGAGGCTGTTGACTCTGATGGAGAGCCTATTCAGGTTTATAAGAAAGGTCGTTCAAAGTAGATAACAGTTTAGATCCGATGGTCAGGTGGAGGATGACTACTACATCGGGTTTCGGGTTGTCTGTTCGGCTGCGTGGACTCTTTCGTAACCCTTTATGCTCTTGCCCTCTTGCCCTTTGCCCTCGATCCCTTTACCCTTTGGCGTGAAGCGCTCGAATTTTTTTTCACCGCAGAGGCGCAGAGGGAAAATCGTTGACCAGGCGGCGGATCCTTTGTTTGAGGATCGGCACATTAAAGTTGATCAACAGACCAAGCCTGAGATCGGAGAGCTTCAGATAGGTAAAGATCGAACGTTCCAGGACCATACGGAGGGATCAGAAGTGGCTACGCAATGGCATCGCCGTCATATCTTGGGACTGGAGGATTTTAGTCCATCGGAGTATGAAATCGTGATCCGGACGGCCTCTAGCTTTCGAGAAGTTCTCTCTCGACGCTTACCCAAGGTGCCCACCCTGCAAGGAAAAGTGGTGGCCAATCTCTTTTTTGAACCGTCAACACGGACCCGCAACAGTTTTGAACTCGCAGCCAAGCGACTCTCTGCCGACGTAATCAATTTTGCTCCTGGTACCTCGTCGTTGAGTAAAGGTGAAACCATCTTAGATACCACCTACACCTTCTTAGCGATCGGGACCGATATTATGGTTGTTCGGCATACTCAGGCTGGAGTTCCGCATCAGATCGCTCAAGCCATTGATCACCAGGGAGCTCACACAGGGGTTCTGAATGCAGGCGATGGTCAACATGAACATCCTTCCCAAGCCTTGCTCGATCTGTTTACCCTCTGTCACCATCTCAATCCAGCAGATCCACACCCCCAGCACCTCCAAGGGATCAAAATGGTGATCGTTGGGGATCTATTGCATTCACGAGTCGCTCGATCGAACATCTGGTGTCTAACAACTCTTGGGGCCGATGTGCATGTCGCTGGACCTCCCACATTAGTCCCTCGATCCTTTGCGAACTGGGGTGTAACCGTTCACTGGCAACTGGATCCGGCGTTGGAGGGAGCTCAGTTTGTGATGGCCTTGCGTTTGCAGCAAGAGCGGATGACCCAGCATCTTTTGCCCAGCCTCCGGGAATATCACCACCTCTACGGGATCACTCGCAGTCGGTTACAGAGATGTCACCCTGACGTTCGGATCTTGCATCCCGGCCCCGTAAACCGAGGGGTTGAATTAGCGTCTGAGGTCATGGACGATCGAGCCTTAAGTTTAATCGATCAACAGGTCACGAATGGAGTTGCTATCAGAATGGCACTACTCTATTTGATCGGGGGCGGAAAATTACCTGCTTGAGATCTCCCTGCTTCGATCGGACTGAGTTGAGTCATCTAACCCTTTCATCAGATCCTCATTAATAGGGTGCTGTGATCTCTTGGAAACGTATCTCATTAAAATCGTACAGCAGCTTGGGCTGACCTAACTGAAAGCCTGTCTTGATCGAGCACGAATACAAGCATCCTTTTGAAGCCCAGACGATCCTGTTTTCATCCCAATCAGCCCATTCCCAGTCAGGATAGTTCCTTAGTTCTCCACCTTTATTGATAAGAATATGTTCATCCCAATAGCACCCTTTCCCTTGGGGTGAATCCACTTGAGCATGGGCTAATTTCCTAAGGATCCAACCCTTTGGCAGTGATTTCTCAAACATCAATGTACGATTCCATCCTCCCTGCTCTTTGGGATCGGCAAGCATCCACCCATCTCTCTGCAGTCGAATGTAATACACTCCAGGACATTCCCCTCCATAATACTGGGGTGGTTGAAATGATCGATCGGGTTGAACTTCATGAGTTTGTCTGAGGATCTTGTGCCCACATCCATCATTAAGCCAATACGTGCGATCATCGATAAATAACCCTCCCCCATGCCAACAATCTCCTTTAGCAAAGAGGGCAATCGCTTTCATCCAGGGACTCCTTGAGATTGCAGTCCATGATCCTTGGGTTTCAGAATCCCATTTTCCATTCATTGCAAAATAAATCAGATAGCGACCATTCGGAGATAGATCCGATCGTCTTTCATACACACGACCTTTTAACCACTGCGT
>CAZONZ010000032.1:6252-17446 GCA_964581005.1 uncultured bacterium | reverse complement strand
GTCAGGAGGATCACGATAGAATCTGTCAGGAATCGATGAGTTGCTGCCGATCGAAAGGGTGAGAGCTCAGGTTGGATCGCTGCCAACTCTCGCAAGAACCGCTTGGGCCGCGATCTCTCCGCTTCGCATTGCTCCTTCAATACTGCTTTGTTGAGTATATTCACCCGCCAAATAGAGTCCCTGAATGGGAGTCTGGCAGGAAGGTAAGCGATCCAGGAGTCCTACAGGTTGATCAAACTGGGCTAAGGGAATTCGATAGAGCCTCAGGAACTGAAGGTGATCTGGGACTATCCTGGGAAACCATTGCTGCAACTCGTGGTGACAAGCTTGGATCAACTGATCGTCAGGGATCTGGGGTTGCCCTAGCACCGAGACTGAGTAAAGATGCTGGCCTGGAGGCGCAAGATCTGGGCTAACCTGCGTGAGATCGACACAAAGATTGATCCAGCCTTTGCCATTGGCATTGAGATACAAATAGGCCCCTCGTGTGAGTGATTGATCGGATCGAAAATAGAGGCAAGTGACCGATCGAGAGTGATCCGGAACCTCTAAATCCAGCAACGATCGAACCGCCAAAACATCAGTTGCACAAACCACCTGCTCAGTTTCGATCACCTCCCCATTTTGTAATCGGACACCCTGAATGTGTTGATCCTGATGCAAGATGTCAGTGACTTCTGTTGAACACTGCAATTGCTGGGGCAGAAGCCGATCGGCAAGCTGAGCCGTGATCTGACCCATCCCTTGCTTTGGGATCACAATCTCACCTTCTGACAGCATTTTGAAGTAAAACTTGAATAAACGATCCGTCGTTTGCAGATCTGGATCCAGTAAAATTCCGCGATAAAAGGGTTGGAGAAAGTGTTTAAAGATTTGATCCGAGAATCCAAAAGCTTGAATGAACTCAGTTGTTGATCGCTCTTTACCCACCAAGATCTCATCTGAGGTCTGCTGAGCCAGCTGGATCCGGAGTTGTAAGACTTTCCACTTATCCATCAAGTTTGCGAATGGATTCACGAGGGACGCGAACAGGGTTGTCCCATCCCGAAGCGGATCTCCTAACAGATAATGCTTGCCTTGTTTGACCAAAACAGCTCCCGGTCGATAGCGACAGAGCTCTAAGGCGTTGATATCCAAGTGTTTTTGAATCGAAGGATAAGCCGTGAATAAGACCTGAAAGCCCCGATCCAGATGAAACACCAAGGGTTGATCGGAGCTCGTTGCCGATCCAGAATCCGGTGTCGAGCTAGACTGAGGCTCTGACGTGGGCCAAAGCTCCAAACGATCCGTGCGAACCCGTCCTCCAGGGGCATCACTCTTTTCCAGAACGAGGAGATCATCGATTCCCGCCTCCTGCAAAACCTTGGCACAGGTCAAGCCTGCTAACCCAGCACCCATAATGATCACCTTGCCCATTTCACCTTCTTTCCCAGTTTGTTTTCTAGAGGATCGCGGCCAGCTTTATAATAAACGACATACTTAGTGGCTGATTTTGAGACCTTTAACAAACTCCTCAAATCCCCCAGCGACGACCTCGCCATCCTTCAAGCTAAACTGCAAGAATATATTGACGGGAGCACAACTGGGCTGGTTGATCGATTCTGAAAACCAGCAAGTCTATTGCTATCGTGCCGAACAGCCTCTGCAACGGCTCAACCAGCCCAGCAAACTACCTGGCAAAACCGTATTGCCCAATGTTGTGATGGATCTCACTCTGATCTGGGAGTAACATCCCAACCCTTCGTGCCTCTGGTGTTCCTCTTCACTACGGAGACACAGGAAATACGAGATTGCCCACCCCTTATCGACTCAAGACTATGGTGACTTTACAACTCCGACAACTCACGGTTCGACCCGGTCAACGCCTGCTGATTCACGACCTGGACTGGTCAGAATTTGAAGCCATTCTCGATGAACTGGGAGAAAAACGAGCTAGCCGCATTGCCTACAGCGATGGTTTTTTGGAAATCAGGATGCCATTACCCAAACATGAGCGACAGAAATCCATTCTTGGCGATATTGTCAAAATCCTACTAGATGAACTAGAGATCGACTGTGAGTGCTTTGGGTCAACCACGTTCAAGCGGCAAGACATGAATTATGGGATTGAACCCGATGAATGCTTCTATCTCCAAAACCACCAGGCCGTGATAGGGAAGGATCGGCTGGATTTATCCATTGACCCACCGCCCGATCTCGCTATTGAGGTTGATGTCACCTCCAAAACCCAGATCGATGCTTACATCCGCCTGGGTGTGCCGGAGCTCTGGGTCTACGAGGATACCGAGTTAAGGATTTACATCCTACAATCCGGCCAATATCAGAGTTCCATGACTAGCCCAACGTTTCCGAATCTACCGATTTTGATCTGGGTCGCAGAAGTATTAGAGCAAAGTCGAGCGATTGGCAGAAGCCCTGCTTTACGCGCCTTCCGCCAGAAGATTCGGTCAAGTTGGAACTCATGCGTTTAGGGGTTAATGAGGCAATTGGCGATATTGGCATGGTGCTGGTGGTAGTCGGAGAAGAATGCAAGCACATAGATCGAACAACCGTTCAAGTTAGTTCTTGGCCATTCCAGCATGGTTCTCGGATCGTCCAGCCTCGATCCTGGCCATTTCACCTCAGAACTCTACCCTTTGAGCTCAACACTCGGATCTTTTCAGCCTTTTGGCTCCAGGAGTTCAGATCCGAACCTGACCACCTGAGAATCGATCGAAAACTGTTGAGAAAATGGCTCGGATCTTCAAGGAAAACGCTTGACACGTGCAGAAAATAGCTCGGATCTTTAAGGAAAACGCTTGATACGTGCAGAAAATAGCTCGGGATCTCGTGATCAGAGGCTGACTGATGGATCCTGTGGGCTCTATAGTCGCAGCCCTAGGTAAACTGCGGAAGAAGATATCACGTCCAGATCAACTTGTCAAGATTCCACAACCGACTAATCCTGACCGAAATGTTCTGAGGGGATGATCCCGTGGCACAATAAGAAATGCTTTTCTGCCAGTGATTGGGTTGTCAGCTATGCTCGAAGATCTTGTTTATCGTCCCCGGCGACTCCGGCGTACCCCAGCCATCCGTAGCCTTATCCAGGAAAACCACCTGCGGGTTGAAAATCTCATCTTTCCCCTGTTTGTGATCGAGGGATCTGATCATCAGGAAGAAATTGCTTCGATGCCGGGACGATATCGCTTCACCCCCGATCGCTTACTCGACGAAATCAAGCAAGTTGCATCTCTGGGGATCCCTGGCATTGCTCTGTTCCCTGTGGTTCCCGAAGCCAAGAAAGATCCTACAGGCAGCGAAAGCTTCAACCCAGAGGGACTGATCCAAACCTGTGTCCGCCAGATCAAGCAGATGGTCCCAGAGATCACGGTCATTACTGACATTGCCCTGGATCCCTACAACAGTGATGGTCACGATGGGATCGTTCGAGAGGGTGAGATCTTAAATGATGAAACCGTTGCCGTCCTGGTGAAACAAGCCCTTTCCCAAGCCGAAGCTGGGACCGACATTGTTGCCCCTTCCGACATGATGGATGGCAGGGTCGCCGCGATCCGTCAAGCCCTCGATGATCATGGCTATCCCCATGTCAGCATCATGGCCTACTCCGCCAAATACGCTTCTGCCTTCTACGGTCCTTTTCGGGATGCTCTAGAATCCGCTCCCAAAGCAGGTGACAAGAGAACCTATCAAATGGATCCTGCCAATGTCCGCGAAGCCCTCCGCGAGATCGAGCTCGATGAAGCAGAAGGAGCCGATATCCTGATGGTGAAGCCTGCCCTTGCCTATCTGGATGTGATCTATCAAGTCAAAGAAGCAACCAACTTACCCGTAGCAGCCTACAATGTCAGCGGTGAGTACGCAATGATCAAAGCTGCCGAGCAAAAGGGTTGGATCGATGGCAAGAAGGTGATGCTGGAATCCCTCTTAGCCATGAAACGGGCAGGGGCTGATATGATCTTGACCTACTTTGCGAAAGATGTAGCCCTGTTACTCCAACCCCAGGAATAGATTCGCAGCAAATCCTTAGAGATCTGCCGTAGGATTGTGCCACCATGATCCTGTGGCACCCATCAAGGTTTATGAACACGATCGGTCGAGTGGCAAGCTGGATCCGCAAACCTTTCTTGATGATCTTGCTGATCATAGTTGTGGTGAGTGGGGTGATCTTGTCGTGGCAGCAGGTTGGCTCCGCGCAGACTTTTTTCAGCCAGCGCAACCTCCGCAATAATCCAGCTGTTGAGCAACTCCTGAGCACGCCTCCACCCTCACCCAGCCCGACTCCCGATGCAGCCTCCGAAGAAACTCAAGATCCAGCTGAGGTCACTGAGCCCACTCCTGATGGTGTTGAACCCTCTCCTTCCCCTTCTCCTGAGCTGGAAGTCCCTCAATTTGATCTGGAGCAATTGAACGAGTCCGGTACTGATGTGGTGGTGGGAGAGATTCCAATCTTTAAACTGCAAACCGCTGATTATACCAGTGATGTCCGAGCACGCGCGGTTGGCTTTGTGATCGAGCAGTTTCTAGCCTTTGATGGCCAAGATCAGCTGCCTGAACCGGAAGTCCGAGTGGAACAAACCGATAATCTTCAATACATCTTGAAATTAGGAGAACGAGATAATTATACGCGAACATCTCGCTATCTTTTTACGGTCACCAACGCTGATGCTGCTGCTGCCAAAGAAGTCGAGCAACCCAAGATCCGTGATGTTCAAGAGGTAGCCTTAGAGTGGAGCAAGGAGCTGGAGCAGGCGATCGCTGCCTATCGACAAGAAAAATTAGATCTCTTGCGGGGGCGTAATCCTCTCGTCTTTTTATTTAGCGTACTCTCCTCAGTTTCTATTCTTCTGATTGCCTATTTTTCCTGGCGGCTAGCTGATCGAGCATTAATCCATTTGCAACAGGGACTATTCCGAAAATCTGGCCAAGATTGGGGCACCTGGATCGATATCGGCGTAACTGTCGGTCGGCTCCTTACAGGATTAGCCATTGCTGCAACCGCGATCCATATCGCTCTCAGCTTCATCCCCTCTTTACGCAGCTTTCAACGGAATCTTTATTTTCAACTTGATCGAGTTCTGGATGGTTTGATCGATGTTTTAACTCAACCGCTGCCCAATTCTAATCTCTCAGTCTCCAGCTTACTGACGTTTATTGTGATGACTGTGGTTGTTTTTTCTGTGTCTCACAATCTCAGTCAAGTTTTGAAACAGCGCTTTTTAACTCGCCTGGGCCTTGATCTGGGTACTCAGGAAGCCTCAGCGACAATCTTTAAGTACGGCTTAACGATCTTGGGCGTGATGATCCTACTGCCTCTTAGTGGCCTCAATCTTGGATCATTAGCGGTGATTGCAGGTGCGATCGGTATTGGATTTGGTTTAGGTCTCCAGAATATTTTTAATGACTATATCAGCTATGTTGCAATCTTGTTTGAACGCCCGATCCAAATTGGGGATCTGGTTGAAGTTGATAACTTGATTGGCACGGTTGAACGGATCCATCCTTGGGCTTCTGTTGTACGAACTCTGGATCGCGTGTTTGTGATCGTGCCCAATTCTCGCTTCACCAGCACAAAAGTTGTGAACTGGAGCTATCGGGATCCCCGTTGCCGGATCCATATTCCTGTCAACGTAGCCTATGGGATGGATGAGAATCTGGTTCGGGAAGCATTGTTAGCAGCGGCCAAAACGAACCCGCGTGTCCTGAGTACTCCAGAGCCTCAGGTTTGGTTAGTTGAGTTTGGCGATTCTGCTCTCAAATTCAAGTTACTGGTCTGGATCAATCGCCCCCAAGATCAATTTATCCTCACCAGTGAAATCAATTTCCAGATCGTGGCCGAGTTCCGCAAACGTGGCATTGTGATCCCATTCAACCAACAAGATCTGCATGTTCGAACCTTAGGCCCCTTGCAGGACTATCTTCAACCGTTGATCGGCCAACGTCCCCATCAGCCAAATGGACATAGCTATCCTAGTAGCCACAGCAGCTCCAACGATCGTCAAGAGGAGAAGGTCTCTCCGTCTAGTGATTCTAAATAGAGTATTATTTTGAGATAGAAGAAACAATAGTAACCGGAAAATGATAACAGGAGAAAGATGATGATTGAGATCGTGGGAGGATCTGTATGAAAGGCTTTTACTATTGGTTTGAACGAGTCGATAACCCTGATTGATGTTGTTTGATTGCAGCTGCTTTCGTTCTTCTGTTACCTTCAGAATCTGCTGTGCTTTAGCTGTTATCACACGAAGAGGTGCAGCAAATTGAAGATCAAAGCCTGCTTCTGAGCCATGATAACCAGACATAGATCAACAAAACTTCTGAGAGCTATAGAGAGTAGTAGATCAAGGGGAAGGCATGATCACAGTCGATCTTGATCAGCAATTAATCCGACTTTCTGATCAAAAACAGGCTTGGTTGCAGGTATCTTTAGCCGATCGGATGGAGCTGCTACACCAATGTCGGATCGGGATGCTTGGCGTTGCAGAGGCTTGGGTTGATCAATGCTGTCGGGCCAAAGGCTTAGATCCACAAGACAGGTTGGCAGGGGAGGAATGGTTAACAGGTCCAATGGTGACGATCCGATACCTGCGTTTGCTGGAGGAGAATTTACAAGCAGCTGGCCAGCAACAACCCCAGCGTTGGTTTACCTGCTCTGGGCAGCGTCAACTATCAGGATCCTCAGATCAATGGATTGCTGAAGTCTTCCCTGGCACTCGAATGGAACAGATCCTCTGGTTGGGCTACCGCGCGGAAGTCTGGATCCAACCGAATCAGCGTCCTACTCAAGGTCAGATCTATCAATCTCCTAGCTCCGAAGGCCGGGTTGCCTTAGTATTGGGAGCTGGCAATGTCTCCTCAATTCCACCGACCGATAGCCTCACCAAATTGTTTGCCGAAAACCAAGTGGTGATCCTCAAGCTCAACCCGGTCAATGCCTATCTTGCCCCGTTATTGAATCAAGCCTTTGCGCCCCTGATCGAAACCGGATGTTTCTCAGTCGTGACCGGAGATAGCAATACAGGCCGTTATCTTTGTCATCATCCACGGGTAGACACGATCCACATCACGGGATCCCACCATACCCACGATCGGATCCTCTGGGGAGACACCGAAACCGAACAAGCTCAACGCAAAGCGACCCATCAGCCACTCCTATCCAAACCGATCACGTCCGAACTGGGTTGTGTGACCCCGATCCTGATTGTGCCTGGATTCTGGTCAACCGCTGATCTCAAATTTCAAAGCCATCGGATCGCTACCATGTTGGCCAATAATGCCAGCTTCAACTGTACAGCGGCCCAAGTTGTGATCACCGCGAAGGATTGGGATCAACGTCAAGTCTTTCTCGATCACCTCCGTCATGATCTAGCCCACTTGCCCCCCCGCCCAGCCTACTATCCCGGATCCCAGCAACGTTACCAGACCTTTCTCGATCACTATCCCCAAGCTGAGATCCTCGGATCCCAAACCTCAGACTCGATTCCTTGGACCTTGATCCCCAACCTTTCGATCCAGCCTGATGAATATGCCCTGACGCAAGAAGCCTTCTGTGGGATCTTGGCCGAAGCTCCTTTAGCGCAAAAGGATCCGGCAGCATTTCTAAACGAAGCCGTGCAAGTGGCCAACCAGATCCTCTGGGGAACCCTCTCCTGTGTGATTGTGATCGATCCCCGAACAGCTCAACACCATCGAGAAGCCTTGCAAGAGGCCATCAGCACCCTGCGTTATGGGGCGATTGGGATCAATGTTTGGAGCGGAGTGATCTATAGCTTAATGGTGACGCCGTGGGGTGGCTATCCTGGGCAACCGTTGAGCGATATTCAGTCTGGGCAGGGCTGGGTTCACAATACATATCTCTTCGATCATCCCCAAAAAGCTGTGGCCTATGGTCCCTTTCGATCCCCCTTAACCCCTGTCTGGTTTGTCCGACATCGATCCCTGCGATCATTGGGCCAGCGCCTGACCGATTTTGAAGCGAATCCTTCCTGGTTGCAGCTACCGTCCTTGATCACCCAAGCTCTCCGGGACTAAAGCTGATCTAAAGAAATATCAATGGGTTTGACACTCAATCGGAAAAACCGTAAAAATGGATACAGAAATTCTTGGATCCGTTCTTCTCGTTTCTTCCCTTCGCTGTTTCCTTCCTCGTTCTGCATCGCTTCAATCTGTCTATCCGTTGCCCAATACCATCACAGGAGTGGTAGATCTCATGGAACTTTCTTATCGGGGCGTCACTTACAGCGCCAAGCCTGCCCAGATCAATGCCGATCCGCTGTCTGTAGAGGGCAAATATCGCGGCCATGACTATGGTTACCACTATGCCAAGTCAGGTGATCTGCCCCACACCGAGTTTGATCTGCAATACCGGGGGATCACGATCTACACAGCCCCTCAATCTCAAGAGTCTGCACCCGCAGCCTCGGATCACCAAGATGCAAGAGTGATCACCAGCCCACTTCAACTCTCTTTCCGGGATCAACTTGCCCAAGTCCATCACCACAACCTTCTGGATCGATTGCAACGGCGGATCGAGTCAGCTAAAGCTCGCGGTGATCAAGATCTGATCCAAATTCTGGAAGCTGAAGAGCGCCAAATGGCCTAAATGCCTGACGATTTACAGTTCTGATCTCATTTGATCTGGATATGTAGCTCTACCTGCAATGCTTGCAAGGTGGGGCTATTTTTTTCATTCGGCAAGGAGATCCTTATTCTCAACCTAGCACAACCGACTCCTCGATCAATTCATAGTAAGTTTCCGGCTGCTTACAAAACGCAAACACACGTTGACCTACTCCATCAATAACCCAATACTCCTGAACCCCAATCTCGGCATACAGTTTTTTCTTCTGATCCAAATCACTGGTAAGAGTCGTATCGGCACTCTCTCCAACCAGATCTGGGGGCCGATGCCGATTCAGCTCAATCTTACGAGCCTCCCCAGGCTGATAGGATGGGATCTCCTGCCCCACATAGACAGCCAGATCGGGAATCGCAGCACAGACTTGAGCTTTCTCCAGCAGGCAGTTACTCATCATCTCAGCCTTGAGATCAGGGTTCCTGAGTAGCCATAATCCCACAACCAGTCGCAGCAAATCGGCTACCTTAGCATGTTGGATCCCCTCCCCCCCCATGTTTTCCACCCATAATTGGTTCTGCAAAAAAAACAGCTGCACAGATTCAACCGTTGGATCATCCCTAAGCTGCTCATAGTCCTCCCAGGTAGCCTGCCGCCAACGTGAAGTAAACCCAGGATCCGTCAACAGCTTCGTTTCAAGTGTGATAGTCATTTCGATCCCTCCTGCTTTTGAAAGGCTTGCACAAACCCCCGGCCCAGACTTTCCTGACCCCCAATCTGCAGGATCCCTCCCTCCTGGTGGATCAAATCCTGGAATTCCTTTCGAGAGGCAGAGGAAGTCCCATTGGCTTGAGTCGTTGTCCCCCAAGGAAAGTACATGAGCGTATCCGGAGGAATAGCTTCTTCATAGCGAAAGCCTCCAGCCACAGTTTTGTGTTCATCCAACTTGACCTTGACCTGTCGCCATAGCCCCATCTGGATCACCGTTGCGCAATCACGATCCGAGAGCACTAGCAGGCGGCTGATCGCACTCGTCTCAGGTGATTGAGCGATCCATCGTTGCCAGCAGCCCTCAAAGGGTTGAAGCATCCCTGCCTTAAAGATGGCATCCTTCAGGTACACCGGCTTGCTCACATCTAGATTGGTCTGATGGGCTTCAGGAGAACTGAACTGAGAATCCTGAAAACGCGCCCAACACTTCAGCAACAAAGGGCAACTGATCCAGATCACCCTATAACTGAGCGAGAGAACAGGTAACCAGAGGATCAATCCATCGTTCATGGTGGGATCTACCCAGAGGATATAACCTTGCTGGAAAAAGGGATAGAAGATCCAGAGTGAGTTAGTGAGGGGGAAAGCCTCTATGAGGATCTGCATCCGAATGCCACTTCCTAAATACTCCAGATAATTAATACTTATCCGGACTATAGCCTTGTTTTCTGACGGCTGGATGTCAGGATCATGGCTCAGATCAGCCCTGAATAAAGAGCACGGAATGAGAAAGGTACAGTCATACCAGACATCACCCCCTTAGCTGGCGATCAACTCATCAAGGATCAAGGCTGGACCCATATCACACCAGCATCTGAGTTTAGGCAAAGTGTAGTTCCAGAGTGACGGACTACAAACACCAATCATTATCTGGACTATCGTCAGTCCCGCAGGGCTTTAGCCGCAAAGGAATTCACACAGCTGCGATCCGATCCCTTCCCCAAACTCTCTCAGCTAACCAAGCAGAGGACAACGTAAACAGATCACAGATCATTGGGTACTTACCTCCCGATCCTTGAGTTGCAAAGCGGATCGAACAACTCCACCTGTCTGAATTAAGCGTTGACGAGCTTGATCTGGAGCAAGATCTAAGAGTGTCGCCACGATGGCTACTTTGACTTCACCTCGACAGGCTTGCAGTTGATGGGCAGCAGCTTCTGGGGAAAGATCACAAGCGAGCTCTAAGATCCGTTGGGATCGGTGTTTAAGTTTTGCATTGGTGGGCTGTAGATCAACCATTAAATGGCCAAATGTTTTCCCCAAGCGGATCATCACCCCTGTTGAGATCAGATTCAGAACCAGTTTTTGAGCCGTGCCAGCCTTCAAACGAGTTGATCCCATGATCACTTCTGGCCCCACTAAGGGAGCAATACTGATATCAGCCCAGGACTCTAATGGAGACGGACGATTACAGGCCAGACCGATCACCAACGCTCCTCGCTGTCGAGCAGCTTCCATACCTGCCAAAACATAGGGCGTGCTACCACTGGCTGCGATCCCCACAACACTATCGTGATCGCTTAAATCCATAGCCTGTAGATCTTGCACGGCAGCATCTCGATCATCTTCAGCTCCTTCCACAGCCTGAGTGATCGCTTGGGATCCCCCAGCAATCAAGGCAATGACTTGACCGGGTTGGGTGTTGAACGTGGGAGGACATTCAGCTGCATCCAAGACCCCTAATCGGCCTGAAGTCCCTGCACCCATATAGATCAACCGTCCTCCCGCTTGCATTCGGATTGCAATAGCATCGATAGCCGCCGCGATCGCGTGAGCTTCAACCCCTACAGCTTCAGCAACCTTCCGATCTTCACGATTGATCAACTCCACCATGGCCAAGGTTGAGAG
>CAZONZ010000032.1:3691-6152 GCA_964581005.1 uncultured bacterium | reverse complement strand
GAGGATCCTGAAGATCCAGAGGATCCTGAAAATGCTGAGAATCCCTTCGTGGAGCTAGCTGGGGATCCTGGGGTGAATTGACCGAGGATTACAGGATGCGTGGCTCCAGTTGCAGCAGGCAAATTGCTGGGACGATGATGCCAGCTTTCGTAAGCCAGGATCGCAAATGCTACGGCTTCCTTGGCTTCAGCCGGTAAACCGATCTGATCAGAAGGGAATACAGAGATTGGATCCAGTTGTTCTTTCAGGATCTTCAATAGGATCGGGTTGCGAGCGCCCCCTCCACTGACGATCACTTCATCGGGGGCCTGCGGTAAGAAATCTTGATAGGCTTGGCGGATCGAATGGGCCGTGAACGCTGTCAGGGTTGCAACGAGATCATAATCAGACTTTGGAGTTCTAGGATTGCTTTCATCGTGAAGATCCCAGATCCGTTCTAAATATCCGGATCCGAAATACTCGCGTCCTGTCGTTTTGGGAGGAGATTGATGCAAATAGGGATCCTCTAGCAAAAACTGGAGCAGCTTGGGATCCACATACCCTTGGGCAGCAAGTTGGCCATCGTGATCAAAATGTTGGCATCCGTGAGTGATCCGTTCTACAGCAGCATCGATCAGCATATTCCCTGGGCCTGTATCAAAGGCAAAGGGGGCAGATCCCGACTGTTTCACGGCTTGAGGATCTTCAGAATACAAACGATCAAGATCCTCAGGATCTTCAGATTGAGTGAGAGCATCAGCAGCATCATTTTCTAGCAAACGAGCAATAGACTGATAAGGAAGATACGTAACATTGGCAATCCCACCAATATTTTGCAGAGCCCGGATCCGCGTAGGGTGGGTGAACAGTAGCTGATCAATGTAGGCCACTAATGGAGCTCCTTGTCCACCTGCCGCCAGATCACGCGATCGGAAATTACTGATGACTGGGATCCCTGTATGTTCCGCGATCACAGTGGCTTCGCCCAGTTGCAACGTGGAGGCTTGATCGCCGGTAGGGATATGCCAGAGCGTTTGGCCGTGACTGCCGATCAAATCGATCTGGTGGGGGTGAAGGTGAGCAGCAGCAATCGCTTCCAGAGCGGCCTTGGCAAAGATCTGACCTAAAGCCACATTCAAGTGACAGATGGTTGCGATCCACTCAGTCGATGGGGCAAGAGACGAGGAGTGGCAACAGGCCAGGATCTGCTGGCGCAAGCTTGGGGGATGCGGGATCGTGAGATGACGTAAAACCTGCCAGGTCAGATGGGGGGGACGACCTTCGATATGAACCACAGCTGCATCCGTACCATCGGCAGAGGTGCCAGACATCAGGCCAACCACGATCATAGGCTTTTCTCTCTTAGGCTTTTCTCTCTATCGTGCTCCTCTCGTGAACCCTGTTAAAACTTGACATCTGAGATCGCTTCAAAGGCATCTGGAGAAAGCCCAATACCGTTGGGAGATGCGGACTTGGGTGCAGCAGGTTTAGGAGTGGGTTGGGGACGAGGCGTGGGTTGCTTGGCGAGGTAAGCAGACAGATCATTTTTGGCAGCCAAAGCAGCTTGCTCTTGATCGAGGGTCTCTTTAATTTGCTCCAGGAGTCGCACGAAGCCTTGAGGATCTTTCCAGGCCATGGCAATCACGGTATTGACCACAGCATCGGCATCCGGCAACGCCAGAAAGTCTTGAATTGCACTGATCCGAGGTTCATTCGTGGGATGAATATTCATCACATGCTCCTGTCCAGAAGACTGAAACGCTGATGCACACAGGGGGAACGTCCTGCGAGCTGCTCAACCAATTATGACCAAGAAAAAGCAGATCGTCTCCAGCCCCAGCAGAACTCTGATCGAACTGCAACTGAGATCGATTGAGCGTGATACAAATGTGTCCTGATACACCAAGTCGCATCGACTGACAGCCCATCGATCAAAATCGTTACGTTTCTTGACATTACTTAACTAAGCTTAATACGATGGATTCAGTTGCACGTTGTCGAGAGTGATTATGAAAAACTTCCTGGGTCTTGTGGTCTTTCCGGATGGCTTGAAGCCTGAGTCTACCTGCAGCGATCTCCATGCTCGTTTGCAGTGGGGTATGCCTGATCTGACGATTTTGGATGTCCGTAGCCGCGATCAGTATGATCAAAACCACATCATGGGTGCTGTGCCAATGCCCATGACATGGTTGTTGACCGAAGCGTTGAATAGTCTTGAATTCGATCGGGATCTGTACGTTTACGGATCCTCGGATGAAGAGACTCGTGCGGCAGCCAATCAGCTACGGCAAGCGGGCTATCGCAAAGTTGCTGAACTGAAGGGTGGTCTGACAGCTTGGCAAGCAGCGAAGTATCCTGTTGAGCAGTATTCTTTCGCCAAAGCTTAACATTTTGTCTCTTTAGCCTGAGTTTCTTTGGCCTGAGTTTCTCTGACCTGAGTTTCTTCGACCTGAGTTTCTTTAACCTGATGGGGGATCCTTGG
>CAZONZ010000032.1:0-3591 GCA_964581005.1 uncultured bacterium | reverse complement strand
CATAGGATCCCTTTTCTAATTGCTCACTAAAACCAGGAAGCTAGCCAATCCGGATCACTCCCTCCAGATATTGCACTGCCCTACCCCCAATCTCAACTCGATCACCGTGATCTCGACAAAACAGTTCTCCAGTTCGGGCCGAAACTTGGATGGCGTAGAGATCAGATTGTCCAAGCCGTTCTGACCAGTAGGGGATCAAGGTGCAATGAGCCGATCCTGTCACGGGATCTTCAGGAATGCCAACCTGAGGGGCAAAGAAGCGGGAGACAAAATCGCAGGTTTCTCCAGGTGCAGTAACGATACAGCCCCAGCGATCGAATTGACTCAACTGCTCCATATTGGGCTGCAGTGATCGCACCATTGCTTCAGATTCGTAGATCACTAGATAATCTCTCGCTGCACGAACCTCTTGAGGTGGATGACCTAATGCCTGCGTGAGATCAGGTGGGATCTCGATTGGCTGACTGGGACGACGAGGAAAATCCATAACCAGCCGATCCTCAATCTGCTGGACGGTAAGATCACCGCTTTGGGTTTTGAAGATCACAGATGTTGCCTGGGGATCAAGATGCTGAAATACCACGAAGCCCGCTGCTAAAGTTGCATGTCCACACAGATCCACCTCACACTCCGGCGTAAACCAGCGCAGATCGTAGCCTTCCCCATTTGCGACTAGAAAGGCAGTCTCCGAAAGATGATTCTCCGCTGCGATCTGTTGCATCAGATCATCCCTCAACCACTGATCCAAGAGACAAACAGCAGCAGGGTTGCCTTTGAAGACTTCAGAGGTAAAGGCATCGATCTGAAAAAGGCGAATACTCAAACTCATGGGCTAAACCTCACAGCAGGCGAGATGATGACAGGTACAGAAAGGTTCATGAATATATGATCGACAACCCCACAACGGATCAAATTGTGAGTATATCTATAGGCTTGGACAAAAAAGGATCCTCCTGATTGCATAGTTGTGGCTCCATAGTTCTGAAAACTGCTTATATGTTTTCTCTCAACGCTGAGGAGCTCTCTGATAGCGCAATCCTGGAACTTGGATCACCCATCCTTCTAACTCCATCATTAACAAGGCACTGGAGAGGGTATTGATCTCTAGACGAGTGGCTTGGGCAATGGTGTCGAGAGACATGGGTTCAGTTGAGAGCATCTGCCAGATCGTTAATTGATCCCCGTCTAAGGGAATAGCAGGATCGGATTGAGGTTCAGAGTTGGACTCAGTTTGGGGAACACCTAGAGCAGCCAACAGTTCGTCGATGCCCAGGATCATGCTGGCTCCTTTATCGATGAGATCGAGACAGCCACGAGCTTGAGGTGTATCAATGCCGCCGGGGAGCGCGTAGACATCTCGGCTGTAGTCGTTGGCGAGATAGCCCGTGATCAAGGCTCCTGATCGGGCAGGAGCTTCCATGACTAAGGTGGTTCGACAAAGACCTGCAATGATCCGGTTGCGACGAGGAAAGTGTTCTTTGGCAGGACCCGTTCCAGGGGGGAATTCACTGATCACGGCCCCCTGAGTTTGGATGCGGTGGTAGAGTTGGCGGTGTTTCGCGGGATAGATTTGATCGACACCTGTGCCTAAAACAGCCAGAGTGATCCCACCTGCGTCCAGACAGGCTTGATGGGCGAATCCGTCGATCCCTTCCGCCATGCCAGAAACGATCACAAAACCTGTCTCAGCCAGAGCAGCCGCAAGTTTTTGGGTCCAGCGTTGGCCGTAGGGGGTGGGTTTGCGCGTGCCCACGATCGCAATAGTTGGGCTCCAACGAGGACATTCTCCCTGAACATAGAGCAAGGGCGGAGGATCAGGAAGTTCCCAGAGCAATTCAGGGTAATCCGGATCCGCAGGAGTCAGAATAGGAATACCTGGTTTTGTCGCTTGGATCAAAATTTGTTCCGGATCAAGGTGTTGGCGTTCTTGCTGGATCGTCAACGCAAGTTGAAAGCCAATTCCTTCAACCTCCATCAAATCCTGTTCATTGGCACTCCAGGCAGCAGCTAAGGATCCAAACGTTTGAGCAAGACGCTTCATCCGATGGGGGCCGATCCCCCGGACTTGGTTCCAGGCTAGCCAGTAGGGGCGATCCGAAGCAGGTAACGAGTGGCGATCGGTCAGGAGCATGTCAGGAGACCTTAGGATTTGTTACATCAGACTAGCTAGGGGGAAGCGGCTGAAATGAGATTTGACCTGATCCAGCCAGAGGGATCAAACGGTGTGAGGGCAAAATGGAACTCCGTTTCTCCGAATGGCAAGGGTACTAAGCTGTGTAATAAGCAACACAATTTTCCTTGATTGACGCCGAAACAGCGGTAGTGTTTGATAGAGTCCATAGTTTTGATGACCCACCAAGTCTAGGTTTCGCAGCATGACGACTCAGCTCCAAGTCCCAACGCTTCCGTCTTCTTCTCAGCACCTGATCGCCAAGGGGACGCTGCAGCTCTACATTACTCCCAACCGGGGGGCTTGTGTTCCGGTCATGGCCCAGGCGTTACGGATCGCAGGTCAGGGAACTCCAGCCCTTGTGGTCCAGTTTCTCAAAGGTGGCATTCAGCAGGGACCCGATCATGTTTTACGGCTAGGTCGCTATCTGGAATGGGTTCGCTGTGGGATCGAGCGCTGTGTTGATACCCCGCATTTGGAACCGCAGGAGCAGCTGGCCCTGGATCAGTTGTGGGCCTTTACTCAAACAGCGATCCAGAGTGATTATTATGGCCTGGTGGTGTTGGATGAGTTGGGGCTAGCGATCAAGTTGGGGTTGATCCCAGAAGCAGAGGTGCTGGACCTTTTGGACCATCGCCCGATTTCGCTGGATGTGATGATCACCGGACCAGACATGTCAGAATCGCTGCTGGAACGCGCTGATCAGATTACTCAGCTTAAACAACGTTAATGTAACGTTAAAATGCTTGAATCGAGACCCTGAAGCTGGGATCATCAAATTCGATAGATTCGATCAGAGGTGAAAGAGACCGATCATGCTCAAGAACGATCATTGGATTATTGAACAAGCGCAGTTGGGCATGATTGATCCGTTTGAGCCCAGCTTGGTCCGGACGGTGCCGTCAGAGATTGGGGAGGGGCTACGACCTGTCTTTAGCTATGGTCTGTCGTCGTATGGATATGACATTCGCCTCTCCCCGGTTGAGTTCAAGATCTTCCGCCATATTCCCGGTAAGGTGGTGAATCCGAAGCGCTTTGATCCGGCCAACTTGGAACCTGTGGAATTACAGCACGATCAAGATGGTCACTTTTTTATCATTCCAGCTCATTCCTATGGATTGGGGGTAGCACTGGAACGATTACATGTGCCCGACACTATTACAGTGATCTGTATTGGCAAGAGCTCGTATGCGCGCGTAGGACTGATCGCCAATCTGACGCCTGCGGAGGCTGGGTGGCGGGGCTATTTAACCTTGGAGTTTTCAAATGCGTCGAGTGCGGACTGCCGGATCTATGCCAATGAAGGGGTGGTGCAGTTACTGTTTCTAGAGGGTCTACCCTGTCAGGTGACCTATCATGATCGGGTGGGTAAGTATCAGGATCAACCGCAACAGGTGGTGGTGGCAAAAGTTTGATCAAGA
>CAZONZ010000031.1:13368-17513 GCA_964581005.1 uncultured bacterium | reverse complement strand
CGTTAGCCACCCCTGCCTCTTGAGCGTAGCCCAGAAAGTCGCTTGCTTCTCGCCTTTGGCTCAACCGCTTAATTTATCTTGTCTTCTAAAAGGACAACTCATCCATTACCACAAGATATAAGATGTAATTATTCCACAATAGTTAACTTTACCAGTTCAATGCTGATCCGAAACTTTAGCATCTTTAACCTGTTTGAACATGAGTTGGATCCAAGCAAGGCGATTCCTGAAACTGCTCCCAAGCTCGTTTGAGCAGATCCTGTAGTGAAGATTGAAAGCGAGAGATCCCAAACTGTAAAGCGTGCTGGCGGATGACTGTAGGATCCCACTCCACGACTTCAAATTGGTTTAACGCTTCGATCAATCCACTAGGGGTAGGAGCATTAAACAAGATCCCTGTCTTGGCATGGATCACGGTCTCCTTGGTTCCTCCTGCATTGAGTGCGATCACAGGCCGTCCACAAGCTTGAACTTCAACTGGAATTAAACCGAAATCCTCGATCCAGGGAAAGATCAATGCGCGGCAATGGGCAAACAAATGCTGTAAATCGGTTGGTGATTGGTGAGGTAAAAACTCGATCGTTGATCCCGCTAACTGCTTGAGCCGAGCTAATTCTGGCCCTTCACCCACTACGATCAGTCGCCGCTTGAGTTGATTGTATGCCTCGATCGCTAGATCAACCCGCTTATAGGGAACTAACCGACTTGCCACCAGATCGTAATCCATTGCCGGATCTGACACAGGCTGAAAGTGTTCAACATCGACGGGAGGATAGATCACCACAGCTGAGCGACGGTAAAACTTCTCGATCCGCCGCCGAATGTAATGGGAATTGGCGATCAAGAGATCGGGACGCTGAGCTGCTTGAACATCCCACTGCCGGAGTTGATGGATCAGCCAACGGGAGATCTGTTCTTCCCCAGTGTGGATCCAGCGGCGGATCCCTGTAGCGTTGGATCGGAGGTAAGTTTCAGTCATCTCCCAGAGGTAGCGGGTCGGACTATGGATGTAGGAAATGTGCAAGGTTTGGGATCCCGTCAATACCCCTTTGGCATACGCATGACTACTGGAGATCACCCAGTCGTAACCTGTCAGATCGAAGCTCTCATAAGCCATTGGCATCCAGGGCAGGATCAGTTTGAGGGGGGTTTGATAGTTCGGACCCAAGATCCCCAGCTGCTCAGCCCACGGTTGCAAAAATGAAGTCTGGATCGATCGATCATGCCACCACTCCGGCATCGTTGTAGCTGAATAAAGACTGGTGAACAAACTCGCTTGGGGAAAGAGATCCCAGATGGCTTGGACCACATTCTCCGATCCGCCCTGCTTGATCAAATACTCATGCACCAAGGCTACCCGTGGGAGGGATCCTGAGTTGGGCTGACGATGATCACGATCCATGAGAAGCCTAAGTCGAGTTCAACCTCAGATCTTAGGATGCTTGAGACAGATCTTAGGATACTTGAGACGATCCTGCCCCGGATTGACCGATCGATCCACTGGCTTGCTGGGCTTGAGGATCAATGCGGTTGACAATGTAGTCGGCAATCTCTCTAAAGTTGGGCAAAGATCGCAGTTCCAAACGGCTTCCATCCTTGAGCGTCAAGACCATATCCCCCCAAGCCCCAAACCCACGCGGCACCGTCACCACTTTGGCAATTTCGCCATAGATCACATCCGATCGCTCCTTGCCTCCCCATCCCCCGATCACCGTCACCCGTCGATTCGTGATCCGGTAACGCACCCACAGCCGCCGCACCAACGCTCCCACAAACAACGGCAATCCGATGAAAGTCGCTCCCACCAAGGTATTGATCATCAGATCCCCATTATGAGGCGGACCCTCGAAAAACACATCTTCTTGAACAGCCATTCACGTAACCTCCGCATACTCCGATCATCCCAGTGATCTATTTGAAAGATCCCAACATTTTCAAAGATCACAACATTCAACGCTAACTCTGGATCCATTCCCCTTTGAACACCAGTTGAGCAGGTCCAGTCATATACACATGCTGATCATCTTGATCCCAACGGATGTGGAGATCGCCACCAGGGAGTTCAACCGTTGCGTCTGGATCGGCGTGATTGGAAAGAACTGCTGCAACAACAACCGCACAGGCTCCCGTCCCACAAGCTAGAGTTGCACCTGCTCCCCGCTCCCAAACCCGCATCCGTAACCGCTGCCGATCCACAATCTGCACAAACTCCGTATTGGTGCGCTGAGGAAACACAGGATGATATTCAAACTGCGGCCCGATCTGCTCCAAATCAAGATCCGCAACGTGATCGATAAACGTGATGCAATGCGGATTTCCCATGCTGACACAGGTCACAATCCAGGTTTGATCCCCCACCTGGAGAGATTGATCAACAACCTTCTCGTCGGGCTGTCCCAAAGTGGTCGGGATCTCAGCCGCTAACAGTCGTGGTAGTCCCATATCAACGGTGATCTGGCCATCTGGCTTCAAGGACGGAACGATCAATCCTGCAAGCGTATGGATTTGGTAGGATCCACTCTTGGGTTCCACTCCTAGATCTTGCAGAAAGCGAGCCAGACAGCGAATTCCATTACCGCACATCTCCGGCTCGGATCCATCGTTGTTGTAGATCCGCATGGTGTAGTCGGCCCCAGTCTGACCGGGCAGCAAAAAGATCACTCCGTCTCCCCCTGCACCAAAACGCCGATCACAGAGTTGGATCGCCTGATCAGACGTGAGCACAGGATCGGATTGATGGCGATTATCGATCAAGACAAAATCGTTTCCCAATCCCTGATACTTGCTGAAGGGTAAGGCTGTCATAGTGGCTACCGACTTGGGGTTTGCGGGCGAATGATCGGATTCGGCAGTGGATGGGGCTCAAAATCGACCACTTCCATGTCATCTTCGCCTAAATACTCACCGTTTTGGATCTCCACCAGCTGAGCAGGCAACACACCCGGATTGATCAGACGATGCGGTGTACAAGGCGGCACATAGGTCGATTGGCCCGATAAAACCAGCTTCTCCTCTCCTGCACAGATCACCATGATGGTGCCGGAAACCACGATCCAGTGCTCACTGCGATGGTAATGCATGTGACAGGTCATCTGACCCGCCGGGACAATCTCAACCCGTTTGATCCGGTAAGAGTCACCTTCCTCTAAGACTGCAGTTGTACCCCAAGGGCGGGGGAGAACCTCAGAATGGGGATCATCAGACATGGTGGGATCCTCGTGCTCCGTTAATCTTCATGCATTTCATACGGATCTTGGAGATCTTTCGAGGGGGGGCCGAAGGCAATATAGATCGCGTAAGCCGTGATGCAGACCACCACTGCCGAAATGCCGACCAAAAGGGAGATAGTAGGTTGCACAGATTCCATAAGCGCTTGGATCCAAACCTGAAAAACTGAGAGATTGATCCTATCATATTACATAAGTTTACAAATTGCTGTAAGATGCAACCAAGCTTTGCTACTCTCAGGCTGGTTCTGCCTACGCTTGATCGGTTGATATAGATCCCTTAGGAAACAACGGACGAAACAACTATGGCTATTCGCACTCCCCTTGGTAACCTGCTGCGCCCCCTGAACGCTGAGTATGGAAAAGTTGCTCCTGGCTGGGGCACCACTCCTCTGATGGCTGTGTTCATGGGCTTGTTTGCCGTCTTTTTGCTGATCATTCTGGAACTCTACAACAAATCCCTCCTGCTGGAAGATATCGTAGTCTCCTGGCAATCCCTCAGCTAAGGACTTTCGATCCCAGCGATCGAGCCGCTTGAGTGGACGTAACCGATCCACATGGATGATCAGAATGCCTTTTGGGGTGCGGGTTTTCTGCACCTCGTTTGATGATCTCAACCCTATGAAGAGGATTAAGACTCTGATCCGTTTGTCGGTGGATGTTGCTGATTCAGGTAGCGCAGCTCAGCC
Source organism: uncultured bacterium (assembly GCA_964581005.1). Taxonomy (GTDB): domain Bacteria; phylum Cyanobacteriota; class Cyanobacteriia; order Thermostichales; family Thermostichaceae; genus CAZONZ01. The sequence continues at coordinate 13,597 of CAZONZ010000031.1, read as the reverse complement.
AGCAGGATCTCAAAGCGTTGATCGGTTTCTGCTTGCCGCTCTCGGACTTCCTGAATAGCCCGATCCTGGGTCTCAATGCGGGACTGGAAGATCCAGGCTAGGTCACCCAGCTGGCCCTGGAAATGGGGCTGGGCATCGGTGATCCGCTCCAGTCTTTCATCAAGTTGATCCTACTACCCCAGCTACTATGTTGAGAGGGAAAGGGAGAGATTGAATCAAATTATCCTGG
>CAZONZ010000031.1:0-13268 GCA_964581005.1 uncultured bacterium | reverse complement strand
TACCCCAGCTACTATGTTGAGAGGGAAAGGGAGAGATTGAATCAAATTATCCTGGATCTCTTCTCCCATCGCCAGCAGTAATCTTTTTACAGACCTTGGTAACCTTTCAAGACTATTAGTTGCAGCACTCTCAACTGCCTCCGAGGTTGTAGGAGAACCTTGTATCATCAGAGATTCTCTTGTCTTCAGGAGAACCTCAACCCAAGCAAGCCAGGTGGGAGGTAGTCCACGCCTTGCAATTCTTTCCAGGGCTCTAGCAGATTCGAATCTAACTGAGTCACTGGAATCGTTAAGCAGCGCATTTGAAAGCTCAGGAACAGCTGACTCAGAGCCAATCTTCCCTAAGGTTTTCGCACATTCCGCCCGCACCCTAGAGTTAGAGTCTGTCAGCAAAGCATAACGCAATGCTGCTACAATTTTTTCTTCCACCAGTCTACTCCTTCACCCTTTACTCTCCGCCAGCACACCCAATGTCTCAGCTGCATTCAGTCGAATCCCTGGATCTTCATCCTTGAGTAAGATCCTGGTTAGTGCAATCAGAGCCTGCTCTTTCCGAGGTGACCTGAATTCACTTATCACGCCAACCCAATCCTTGGGATTGAGTTCCTTGAGCTCCCAAACCAAGCTAGAAACAGCTTCTTCCTCAGCTATCAAGTGAAGCAGATCCACCAATCTGCCAGGACTCTCACTTTTGTTGATCATATGCCTCACCTCCCCACTTAACGGTTAGGATACACGAGATTTGTGAGGTTAGGATACACGAGATTTGTGATATTGGCCCAAGGTTTTGACTGCTTGACGGCGTATATCAGGATCCTCACTCCCTAAATCTTTGATCTGAGGGATGTCAGATGTGCCTAAGTTAACTTTTGAGGACTGTTCACTCAGAGCTTTAAACAAAGCAGGGGTACTAAGTTTTGTGTCTCCAAAGAATTCTCGGTAGACGGGTTGGTCTACTAGAGCTGTTGCAGCTGCTATCGTCACCTCGATCCCTTGCTGCAACCAATATATTGTCTGATCCTCGTCCAGATTGAAGACCTCTCCTGTCTTGTGGTTGTAGCTGCCAAGTTTCCGAATGGGATCTTGACCTTCGAGAACAACGATGCGATGAGTATATTTTCTCCCTCCTCGAACGCTCTGCAAACCGATCCTAAGAGAACCTGTACCCATCGCGGCTTGTTGATGTGAACTGTTGTTTAACTCCGTAGAAGGAGGATCTGAAACTATTGGGGGATCAACAACCAAATTTTTTGCCTTCATGATCTACTTTTTTCCTTGACTAATCCTCAATAATAACACAACTTATTCTCTGTTTGACTAAATGTCAGGAGAAGCTGAGATCTGCCATTAGAGGGAAAGCCCTGAAACTCTGATTCTGTCCTTGTCAATCTTGTTGATCTCAACCCTGAAAAAATTCAGACTCTGATCCGTTTGTCGGTGGACGTTGCTGATTGAGGTAGCGCAGCTCAGCCAGCAGGATCTCAAAGCGTTGATCCGTCTCAACCCGCCACTTCTTGATCTCCTGGATCTCAGATCGGATCTCTTGAATGGCCTGATCTAGCCTCTCGATGGCTCGATCCTGTGCCTCGATCCGGGCCTGAAAAATCTGGGCGAGCTCTCCAAGTTGACTCTGAAAGCGGAGCTGGGCATCGGTGAGCCAATCCAACTGTTCATCAACCTGATCTTGCCTTTCCTTGAAATGACCTAAAGTGGCGTTGACAGTTTCAGTAAGACGCCCAACTGTGTTGGCTAGTTGGTTAAGTGCTGCTTCAAGTTCATCATTGGTCGTCATGATTACCCGAAGGCTCTGATCCTAATATACGTGAGTTCGATAGAAATCCCTTAAACCCTGATCTTAGCCTTGCGAACCCCGATTAACAGAGATGGATCGGTTCTCTTGGATCTGAGGGCTTGTTGGGGAGATTCCGGCTGAGCCTCATGACTACACCCAGGCGGGAGCTCTCAAGCAAACCAAGGAGCTATTCGATCAACGGCTGAGCCCAGCAACCGATCTCTGCGCCAACCAAGCGACAGATCTGAGCTGCTGATCAACCAGGGGAGAACAACACCTTAAGAGCGGGTGATCGCAATATCGGTGGGCAAGAACGCGGTTTCCAAGCGAGCGATATAGTCGGCATAGCTCAAAACCGGGACCGTATCCCATTCGGTTAATCCATGCATACACATAGACCACTGGATAAAGGCTGCCGGGTAAGCATAGATCACATCGGGATCGTTGAGCGTCTCTTTTGGCAGGGGAGGCACTTCTCGGATCACAGCCAGCATGGCCTTGGGCTTGGCTAAAATCATGCGCGCCGCTTCGATCACTTCAGGGGCAAGTTTGTACCGAGCAGCAATCAGGGAAATGACTTTATACATAGGAGTATGCAGAGCGAAGAGGCTTTACTCATTAAGATGCCCCTATTGGGCTCCGTTGAGTTCAGCAGGATCACGGAAAGTTAGATTTTGCGAAGGATCAGAGCGAACCATTCACGAATTGCTTGCCTATCTATGGCTAGGGGAACCTGATCGCAAATGGCGCTTTATAATTCTGATAAATACCTGAGTCAGCTTTATACTAGCTTCATGAATCAGTAGTGATACTGTCCGGGTTCAGGGCTTTGGATCTCAAAAATACTACGAGCCTGTTGTCTCTCTAGGAAATCGAGCACTGGCCCTGGGGGAACGAGGAGAGAAACCGAATGTTTGCGCAATTTCTGTCGAATCCAGATCAGGAAGTTGTATCCCAAAAGGGTTAGTTTTGTGTCACAAAGATCGAATACTAGATGAATGTTTTGGGTCAAGGCCAATTGCTCAATATCTTGCTTGTATTCTAGGATGTCTCGACTCGATTCCAGAAACACACCATTGATCTGGATGAGCCACGTGATCGACTCATCCTCATGCTTTACTTCAGTCAAATAGGCAAATTTCATTGTGGGTATAGAAGTTAGATCAGAAGCGTCATGAAACACTTGGTTCAGTAAGCTAGAGGCGCAATCAGGTTGACAGGTTGAGCCGATCCACATCAGGTCAGTACAGTTGTTACACAGTAGTTACACGGCTACTCCAGCGGATGCTCCGGTAGGGTAATAGGTCAAGATCATGAAAACGTCTGTCAGGTTGCTCCATTGAGGGAGAGATTAAGATGCAGATACTTAAATTCTAAAGGATCTGCATCAACAATGGGTGGGTTGCGCCAACTACTTCGTCAGCAGATGAAGCGGTGAAATCCTCATGCTGGACTCCACCTAAACCTGAAATCGGCCTATGGATTCAACCAAGATATGACAGGAGTCACTGTGAGCGCCTATGATAGCTTCTGGATCAGCCTTGCAAGGTTGTCCTCCAGATCCTGCACTCTCTTGCCCCCAGATCGTCTGAACCTATGACTGGATCGTCCTCAACCGCAGCTCCCTCTGCAGCCAATTCTGCAGCTAACGCCATCTTTGATCATCTACAGAAAGCTCTCCAGCGAGTGGTGGTGGGACAGGAGGAAGTCGTCAAAGGGTTACTTGTGGCGCTGCTGGCAGGTGGACATGTGATCTTGGAAGGCGTCCCTGGAACCGGAAAAACCTTGCTGGTCAAAGCGATGGCCAAATTGATCCAGGCTGATTTTCGCCGGATCCAGTTAACTCCCGATATTTTGCCTGCAGATATCTCCGGAACTCATATTTTTGATCTCAACACTCGCAGCTTCACCTTGCAAAAAGGTCCGGTCTTTACCCAAGTGCTCCTGGCCGATGAGATCAACCGGACGCCGCCGAAAACTCAAGCGGCCCTATTAGAAGCCATGGAAGAGCAACAGGTTACCCTGGATGGCCAAAGTATGGCGTTGCCTGATCTCTTCTGGGTGATCGCCACTCAAAACTCACTGGAGTTTGAAGGAACCTATCCGTTACCCGAAGCCCAACTTGATCGCTTTTTATTCAAACTGATCGTGGACTATCCTGAAGCCACGGCTGAAAAACAAATGTTACAAAATGTCCAAAAAGGATTTGAAGCTCGTCGTCTGGCTCAAGCATCGATCAAGCCCATCGCTCAAGTGGATCACATTCTCCAGGCCCGCCAGATGGTCAAGTCGGTGCATGTGGAGGAGTCATTGCTGGATTATGTGCTCGCCCTCGTCCAGCGCACTCGTCAGCATCCTGATCTGTCTCTAGGGGCTTCTCCTCGATCCGCCGTTGCTTGGCTTCAATCCAGTAAAGCCTATGCTTGGTTAGCGGGTCGATCCTTTGTAACCCCCGATGATGTAAAAGCGATCGCGCCTGATCTGCTCCGCCATCGTTTGATCTTGCGTCCTGATGCCCAACTCGATGGATTAACGATCTCCGATGTGATCACCTCCCTCCTCAAACAGGTTCCTGTACCCCGATGATCCCAACTGCTCGAACCTACGGATTACTGAGCCTAGGGCTGATCCTGGGTTTTGGACTGGCGCTAGCGGGAGATTTGGGCTGGAGTAGTCTAGGATTACTGGTTTGGGATCTCTCGGTATTGAGTTTAGTGATCTGGGATCATCGGCGAGGACAGCCGCGTCGAGTCCAGGTGAACCGATCCGCCTTACACCGTCTCTCGATTGGGCGAGATAATCCAGTTGAACTGACGCTGCAAACTCAGACTTACCCAGCCCAGATCCAGATCCGAGATGATTTCCCTGCAGAATTCCAAGCTTCAACCCTGATCCTCAAAGCCAATCTGGGCAAACATCAGTCTGAGCTGCTGCGCTACACCGTCATTCCCCCCAGACGTGGCCAGTTTGAATGGGGCAAGATCCAAGTCCGTCAACTCAGTCCCTGGGGTCTGGTCTGGCAGGATTGGACGATCCCTCAACAGCAGACCGTTGATGTCTATCCCGATCTGATCGGCTTACGAGAGATCTCGATCCAGCTCACCCTGAAATCAGCCGGAGCGATGCGTCAGTTGCGCCGATTGGGGATGGGGACCGAATTTGCTGAGTTGCGCGACTATGTACCCGGCGATGATCCGCGTCTCCTGGATTGGAAAGCCACAGCCCGACGGCAGCATCCCCTCGTCCGAGTCCTAGAGCCAGAGCGAGAGCAGACCCTGATCATTTTGTTGGATCGAGGGCGACTCATGACCGCTCAGGTGCATGGATTGAAACGATTTGATTGGGCCTTAAATGCTGGGTTGGCCCTAGCCTTAGCCGGTTTACATCGAGGGGATCGAGTCGGTGTGGGAGTTTTTGATCGCCAGATCCATACCTGGATCCCTCCGCAACGGGGGCAAGCCTATTTAAGTCAGTTGATTGAGCGTCTCACCCCGATCCAGCCCGATTGGTTAGAACCCGATTATTTCAACGTGGCGACCACGGTGGTCCAACAGCAGAGCCGCCGCGCCTTGGTCGTGATGCTAACCGATCTGGTCGATGCCACAGCCTCCGCTGAACTGCTCTCAGCCCTCACCCGCCTAGCCCCACGCTACCTCCCCTTTTGCGTTGCCTTACGCGATCCTCTAGTGGATCAGCAAGCCCAAACCTCAAGCGTGATCCTGGAGCAAGCCTATGCACGCGCTGTCGCCCTCGATCTCATAGCCCAACGTCAAGCTGCCTTTGAGATCTTGAAGCACAAAGGGGTCTTAGTCTTAGATGGTCCAGCCAATCAGATCAGTCAAGCCTTGGTCGATCGCTACCTCCACTTAAAGCAACGCAATCAGATCTGAGGGCTTCATCGCCACTCCAAACCTGCTATAGGGCGTAAGGAATGGGGATGATCACAGTACCCAGGGGAACGATCTGAGTCTTGGAACCGACACCATCTTTAGATACCGTGGGATCGGCATCTGCTATCTGACAATGTCGTTTTGTTGAAATGTAGTTTTGTTGAGGAGACAAGCTCATGACTCCCCTATCTCCCTTGCCCGAACAAGAGATCCAATCCCCAACTCCCCGCCAGCCCAACTCGGATCGGTTGATTCGATGGCCACGGATTCTGGTTTCTCTGATCGGTGCTACTGCTTTAACGCTCGTCTGCAGTGGGATCCAACCTCAGATCACACATGCTCAATCCGGTCTGGTGCTTACAGGTAGTGAAGATGTTCCTGTTCTGCGCTACATCCTCGACTTCAACGGGATCCGTAGGCGTCTCGACCGCTATCGGCTTGATATCCCAGCTCAAGATGTGGCCGTCGCTGAGATCCAGCTCAACGGACCGGACTATTTCGATGGCAGCTTTGATCCCGAAAATATCCGGCTGGAAGTGGAAGGATCCAAGGTTGAGGTCAGGGAGGCGTATTGGAATGAGGAATTTCGATCGCTGGAAGTGGTGATCCAGGAACCCGTTGCGGCAGGTCAGGCGATGCGACTCGTTCTCTCAAATGTTCGGAATCCGTCTAGGGAAGGAGAGTATCGCTTTGAGGGACGGGTGCTGGGCACTGAACCGAATCCACTCTTTCGCTCGATTGGGAATTGGCTGATCTCGATCGATACCTATGATAAGAAGTTCTAACATCTCGTCTCATCCCCATGCACAGTCAACTCATGAACCTGATCATGACCCCAGCCGTTGAGATGATCCCGACCTGGTGGCAAGCCTTAATCCTGGGAATGGTGCAGGGCTTAACCGAGTTTCTCCCGATCAGTAGCACCGCTCATTTGCGGATTGTGCCTGCTGTGGTGGGCTGGCCTGATGCAGGCGCTTCGTTTTCAGCCGTGATCCAATTAGGCAGCTTGATCGCAGTCTTGATCTATTTCGCCACCGATCTGCAGCAGCTTTGGTACCAGTCGCAGGCAGCGATTCGAAAACGGCAGTTTAACTCGGATGCATTCAAAGTGGTGCTAGGGATCCTGATGGGAACGATACCGATTGTGGTGATTGGCTTGACCATCAAAGTGATCTGGGGATCGCCCCCTCGCCAACTCAGTGTGATTGCCTTGGCCTCAATTGGATTAGCGATTCTCTTGGCGGTAGCGGAGCGGCGCGGCAAGCGGATTCGAGATTGGTCGCACCTGGGGATCTGGGATGGGATCTGGGTGGGAACGGCTCAAGCTCTGGCTCTGATCCCTGGGGTCTCTCGATCGGGAGCTACGATCACAGCCGGGTTGTTTCTCAATCTCAAACGGGAAACGGCAGCAAGATACGCATTTTTGTTAGGGATCCCTGCGCTGGCTCTAGCTGGGATCGTCGAGTTTATCTCCGATTTCGAGTGGGCTGGCTTGGGACCGCAGATCTTAGGCACGATCTCGGCCTTCGTCTTTTCATACCTTTCGATTGACTGGCTACTCAAGTTCTTACAACGGAGTAGCACCTGGATCTTTGTCATCTATCGGATCACACTGGGCTTTGCCATCTTGGGAGGACTGATCCTGTGGTAGGTTAATCCTTGAGCCAATGGGCTACGCTGGCCTCGATCGAGGGATCCAAACACGTTTTCTGTGATACTTACCATACTTGAGCATTCTTGACAGGCTCGACACCGTTATACATAGGCTAGGCTTACAGAATTCAGTTTGATCGTTTCAGAGGGATAGGAGGAATGGCTATGGATAGCTCTGGTGATCAAGACTGTGTTGTTTGCATTCATGATGATCGGCCTCGCTCTATTGTTGGGATCAAGCTTGCCGTTTTGAGTCTTCGTACCCATTGTCCTGGTTTACCCATTGTGATCAGTTTTCCTGATCCTCCTGCTGCATTCTGCACCTGGGTTGAGTCGTTAACCGATGTGAAGATTGTTTCGTATCCTGATCTGAAAAAGTTGGGCTGGAATGTCAAGCCGATCCTCCTCTTACGCCTCCTGGAAGCTGGACATGATCAGGTTATTTGGATGGATTCAGATATTATTGCGAATGGCGATGCTCTAACGCCTCTTCTCAACTATAGTCATGACACGTTAGTCGCAACCCAAGAAACCTATTGGGCACAAGAAAATGGGGGGAGCTTTCGAACGATCGCTTGGGGCTTAACTCCTGGACGGAATTTACCTTGCACAGTCAATACAGGGGTCATGCGGGTAACCCATGATCACATTCCCTTGCTTCAAGCTTGGCAAACCATGTCCAATCATCCCGCTTTTGTTCATGCGCAGAGTTTACCGTGGTATGAACGCCCCCTCCATATGGTTGGAGGCCAAGATGTATTAACGGCTCTATTAGGATCTACAGAGTTTCCGGATCTTCCGATTGTCTTATTAAAGCGAGGCGTGGATATTGCTCAATGCTTTGATTCAGCTGGCTTTACGGCAACAGAACGATTCCAGAGCCTCTCCAAGGGACTACCACCCTTGATCCATGCCATGGGGTTCAAACCTTGGCAAAAAATGCCACAGCCACCCCCTCTTCAGGATCCTCAACAGTCCCGCTTACGATCATTACGTGATTATTATTCCTATCTCGCGCTTGAGCTATCTCCCTACATACCGATTGCTCGTCACTATCGTGAAGCTCTTGATGAGGATACAACCTGGATGGAGACCAAAACTCCATGGGGTCAACTGATGGAAAAGGTCGTCGCCAGCCATCCCATCTTGCAAGGACTTCCTCTTTCACTCGTTGAATCGGTCATTCGGCGAATCCGGCAACAACTCAACGTCAAGAAATACTCGATCCGTCCTGACCTTCACCTCAAAGAATCCCCTCTCAAGCAAGTTACTTCGGAGTAATTGATCTGATCAGCGTACCTATCGTTACGGTTCATCGCTCCATCGTTTTGATCCATAAGCATACTTCTAGCCATTAAGTTGAATCATTTAAGTTGCATTATTAGATCCTTCGCTTTCCTCAGTTTCAAGTCTTGCTGCCAGAGGATCAGTAGCGTTATCAGTATTTCCCGTGTGCTCTCGAATTGCGATGGATTCATTCGTTCGGCGCAAGCTGAGTCATTCTATCTTGTAAGAGGAGGTAAACGACGTGACCATACGTTTCTCTGTGGATCAAGGGCCGATCATCTGTATTCATGAAGATCGTCCGAATAACCTGATTGGCCTCAAGCTTGCTGTTTTGAGTGTGATGCGCCATTCTCCTGAATTATCGGTTTTGATCAGTTGTCCCTATCCACCTGAGTCACTTTGCCAGTGGGTTGAGAGTTTTGGTCAGGTTCAGTTGGCTTCGTTTCCTGAACTAGGCAAGTTGGGTTGGAATATCAAGCCCGTACTTCTCCTGCATCTCCTTGAAGCTGGAGCCTCCGAGATCATTTGGCTCGACTCCGACATCATTGTGAATGGGGGGATCTTATCTACTCTGATCTGTTGCAACCCAGATAGATTAGTTGCAACCGAAGAGACATACTGGGGTCAAAAAAATGGTGGGACGCTTCGGACAGTAGCCTGGGGATTGACTCCTGGGCGTGAGTTACCTTCCACGATCAATACAGGACTTGTCCGGGTCACTAGGCATCACATTCCCTTGATCAAAGCTTGGAAACTTTTATGCAGTCACCCCTCCTTTGTTCATGTTCAGGGTTTACCATGGTATGAACGTCCTTTACACATGGTTGGGGATCAAGATCTCCTAACTGCATTAGTGGGATCGACAGAATTTTCAGATCTTGACATCCTATTATTGAAACGCGGAATGGATATTGCTCAATGTTTTGGTCCAGCAGGATTTACTCCGATTGAGCGGATCAAACGTCTTTCGGTGGGGCTTCCCCCCTTGATCCATGCCATGGGTCCTAAACCTTGGAATAAACCGCTGCCCTCCCCTGCCATTCGGGATCCTGAAAAGCCATTGTTGAAGTCATTGCGTGATTACTATAGTTATCTCTCCCTCGAAGTTTCCCCTTATGTGCCCATGGCTCGTCAATATCGTGAAGAGCTTGAGGATGAAACCCACTGGATGGAGCTTACAAGTCCTCTCGGTAAACTGATGGCAACCGTGATGGGACATGATCCGATCTTGCAAGGATTGCCGCTTTCGGTCTTTGATGCCTTGGCTCGGCGGCTGCGTCGCTATCTCAATATTGCCCGATACTCCCTCAACTCTGATCTTCACCTCAAAGAATCCCCACTCAAGCAAGTCTCCTCAGACGGATGAGCTGATAGGTCTACTCGATGGATCTATCGGTTTGGACTTCAAGACTTCAGCAAAGATCTCCAGCAACCGATCCACTTTCGCCTCCCAGTCCAGATAACAGTCGCGGATCCGTTGAGGGCCTGCTGTACCCAGTTGACGGCGTTGGTCTGGAGATCGGGCCAGTTGCACCATGGCCGTCGCTAGTCCTTGGACAAAGGCTTCAGGCGAGGTGGGATCGACCAGGATGGCACAGCTGGGATCGAGGGTTGCGGCAGGTCCACCCCAATTGGCGGCGATCACGGGTAGGGCGAGGGCCATGGCTTCTAGCACCGCATGTCCACCCGCTTCTCGCAAGGATGGCATGACAAAAACATCACAGGCTTTCAAGATCTGAATGCTGTCGTCATGGGGCTGCCAACCATGAAAGATAACGTGATCATGCAGGTTCAGGCGAGTCACTAAGGCTTCCAACTCCGGTCGCAGTTCACCATCACCGACGAGATCAAGCACAGCGGGAGTCTCTGCTACAACATACTGAAAAGCTTCAACCAGAAACTGCACGCCTTTCCAATCTACAAACCGCCCTAGATACACAAAGTGGACTGGACGATCCGGATCTCGATCGGAGGGGGTAGCATGATCCCCAAACGAGCTGGTGTCAGGATAGGTTGAATGATCACCGGAAGGATCGCTAGAGGGAGGGTTAACAGCATGTCCCATCCAGCCAGAAAGATCGACACCCGGTTCCAGGAGCCTGTAGATCTGACCTTGGTACCCTTGGGGCAGGGCTTGCAGGGCTGAATCGTCAGAAATGATCAGGGCATCCGCTTGCAGTTTACCTGGAACCAGCTGGTGCATCAGGGGAGCCAGAAGACGACCCGTTTGGATCGAAAAGCGGGTTAGGGAAGAGTCGATCGATTGAAAGGCGGGGGGAAAGTCTAGGCCACCGCACAGGGGTCCCATCACAACCGGAACGCCTAGATCGAACATAAAACTGATCCCTTTAGCGGTAATGGGAGTCGGTTCAAACACTAGATCAATGCCTAAATCCTGGATCATGGTTTTGACAACCTGGCGAGCCTGAGATTGCGTAAACCAATGGATCATCTGACCCACAATCAGATCTTTGACTCGATAGGGGAGAACCTGACCACTTCGCCAGAGGAGGGCTTGCCATACGCTATCTTCAATAAACCGGATCCGATTGAAGTCTTGAGGATCCGGGAAGATCTCACGAAGCTCAGCTTGGACACGATGATGGCACACCAGATAAACATCAATGCCACGCTCGCGCAGTAGTTTGAAAAAGTAAATATTTTTGACAGCCTCTCCACCCATTTTTTTAGAGGCGTTTTCGGCCACGATCAGAATCTTCAAAGGGGAGGATTCAGATGGATCGGGGATAACAGTGGGCTCGGTAGGGTTATCAGTAGGGTTAAGAGTATTCATGGCTTGGCCGATCGTTGAGAACCTCCCATACATTACCAGTCATAACACGGATCCAAAAGCCCTCAAACCTCAAAGGACGAATTCTAGAGATCAATTGGACACATCAACCGGATCTCGCTCAGTTCGGACCCACTCCCGTTGCGGCTTGAACCAAAAGTTAAGATAAATCGGGATCTTCCAGAGTAAGTAGACAGGCACAAGCAAGAGCGTTTTGAGAGGGAGATCCTGCTGACCAAATCGAATCCAGGCCATCAAGATCGCGGTCAATAAAAGTGATCCTGATCCGAGCAAACTATAAAACGGCCCCCAGATTGCCCCGATCCAACCGAGGCTGCCTGCGACCAAGATGCCCCCTATCCAAAGCATGACGAAGAGGGAAAGGGGGGGGATCATTAAATCGAGGGCAAGGATGAGGAGATCAAGACGACGTTGCTGGATGGAGGCGAACACCAGTTTAGGACCGTAAGTGATCAAGATCTGGAGATGACCATGTTCCCAACGGGTGCGCTGAGTTTGGATCGCTGACTGCTGCTGGGGAAGTCGCCCAGTCAGGAAGGCGGTGGGGCAGAGGCGGGGGGAATGTCCAGCTAAAGCCAGATCGAGACCCAGTTTCATGTCTTCAACAATGTGGCCACTGGCTAAATCGACAGCGCAGATCACGGTCCAGGGGAAGGCCATCCCTGTGCCGGTCAGGAAGCAGGGGAAACCGAAGCGATCGAGACCCAGAGGGCGAACCAGGTTTTTAACGCGGAAGGCGAAGCTGGCGATTGCGTTTTTGGGACTGGGAGAATCTGGGGGAGTCATCAAATAGATCGCTTGGCTGGGGCAGGCATAGTGGGCGCTGCGTTGAACTAACTGATCAAGCATTCCAGGTTGGATGTCGCAGTCCGCATCGATCATGACCAGGATCTCTGGAGGATCGGGGTCGAGATGGCGGAGGCCAAAGTCGAGGGCATAGCCTTTGCCGCGTTGATCAGGGTTGTGACGCTCGATCACAGTGGCTCCGTTGGCTTGGGCGATGGCGGTGGTTGTATCGGTGCAGTTGTCGGCAACGACCAGGATCTGATCAGCGGGAGTCAGTTGCGGGCGGAGTGAGTTGAGGGTGGCTGCGATCCCTTCGGCTTCGTTGTGGGCAGGGATCACGATGACGGTTTTGGGGTGGGGGGAGGGCGGCGGATCGAGAGCCGCAAGAGTGTCAGAGGATCCAGGGCTAGCCAGTTCAGGATCTGCAGAAGAGGAGGAGCTAGAGGATCCAGTATGGGCGGCGGGGGAACCGAGGGCGGCGACACATTCGATCCACAAGACCAAACTGAGCAGGAGAGCGATCGAGGCGGCGATCCAAAGCAGGATGGTGAATAGTCCCAAAAGGATTGGGCTGAGGATCTCGTGGAGCATGAGGATCCTGGTGGTCAAATCCATAACGCGGCTCTGGTGGGAAGTTGATCGCCTACAGCCTAAGCGATCTGGGGATCAATGGCCATTCGAGGGGGAGTAGAGCTGGCTAGATCAACCGACTTAAACCATCGTACTCACTGTTCAGCAAGTTCGTATTGATAATTACTAAGTGCAGTGTTGGACTGATACTTGGATGTCAAAAAATCAATAAAACCACTAACTTGCTGCAAGAGTGAATCCGGTAATTGCTGCAATTTGATGATAGAAGTTTCAGGAATGTTTATGAGAATCAGATAGAACCCATCGGCTTAACTCAATTTAACTCAATTGTATTGCAGAAAAGGGAATAATCCTTAGCGAGGTGTCCGATCCGACTTTATGGTAGCCCGCGATCACAACCCGTTCCATTCAAGGGACAAGGATCCACCTCAAGCCCTTACAGCATTCTAAGTTTATG
>CAZONZ010000030.1:0-17592 GCA_964581005.1 uncultured bacterium | reverse complement strand
TTACACCATGAGTCTAGAACCGAAGGCTGAAACACTCTGGATCCTAACGAACGAATTTCCAGAAGCTGCTACGTCTCCAGATACGGGAGCGACTCCCAAGTATGGGGGGTTTCAGGAATACTTTGTTAAACCCGATGGATCCAAGCTCTATGTGGCTCCGGTTCCTGTTGATCGGCTTGAGACGGAGATGATCAAGTTTCTGGGGATCATGGAGCGGATCTTTGCGCTAGCGGATGCTCAGGGAACGGCTGAGTCTGAGGATCAGGGCAAGAAGCGAGGGGGGCTGCAACTGGATGAGATCGAGCTTTCGATCACGATCAATGGGAAGGGAGAGATCAAGGTGTTTGGAGCGGGGGGAGAGGTTGGGGGATCGGGGGCGATCCGGTTGAAGTATAAACGAGTGTCAGAGTAGGAGGGGGCATGGGTAGCTCTGGGATCGTGATGGGGATTGGGGAGTACTTCCATCTCAGTTCGTTGGCTTATGCCCCCAAAGATGCGGAACGGTTTCGAGCGTTTCTGCTGCAGCAATCGCGCTTTGATCGGCAGCATATCTACTACTTTTACGATCAGGCGGATCCGATGATCTTGCCTGGGAATCAACTGTATCCAGCAAATCCTACGGTAGGAAATATCCGGACGTTTTTGCAATCACGATTTGGCTCCAAAAGTCGATCCTTTTTGACGACTAACGATGATCTGTGGTTCTTCTTTAGTGGACATGGCTATCAGTATGGCAATCAAGACTATCTGATGCCTGCGGATGCGACGCCTAACGCTATTGAGGAAACGGGGCTGATGATCTCAAATAATCCTCTCAAAAAATTAGAGACCAAAGCCGATTGCCTTACTGAACAGTAATCTTTCGTGTTCTAGAGTCACTTTTTCTAGTAATAGATCTACTTTTCTTATCTGCACCATATCACTACCACCGAGAAACTCACTGCTAATCTCTACAAACTTCTTTGGATACTAAATCACCCTGCGCGAAGACCAAATCACCCTGCGCGAAGACCAAATCACCCTGCGCGAAGACCAAATCACCTTGCGCGAAGACTAAATCACCTTGCGTGGAGATCAAGTCAGTTTGAGCGGAGACCAGATCATCTTGCGCGAAGACTAGATCACTTGAGCGAAGACTAAATCATTTTGCACAAAGACTAAATGACACTCTCTGCTCTAAAGGCAAATGCTAGGTTAGGATTACGCTGGGCTTATCTCAATGGAGCTTTAAACATTTAGGATGCTCCCGATGCTTGAGCAGTCAGATCAATCTGCAGATAGATCAAGCTTTGCCAAGTCCGCTGGTGTATTGCAGTTGGAAAGCATCCACTTCTCCTGTTGAGAGACTGAGATCGGCTGTACATTGAGATCTTCTAACCACGCTTGAAAAGATCTGCCGTTTTGTTGAATAAAGGTTGATAGGTTTTCCAGGCAGCAGGGGCGATAAAAGGCACAGAGAGGTTCCCATCCCCGATCGTGTCGAGGGACAAGAGCTAACTGATCCGGAGACAGATCCTCTAGTTGAATGACCCAGTTCTGGAGAATCTCAGGATCTAATAAAGGGAGATCGCAGGCGAGCAGCAGGATCCAGTCCGATCCAGAGGTTTGATTTGCTAAGGCTGTCAGTCCAGTGTGAAAGCCGATCAGAGGTCCGCCTCCTTGGTTTACTTCAGGTACAAACATCCAGTTAGGATCAACGAGATGGCGATATCGATCGGGCCAGGGAGTGACAATGAATCCTTGCGAGCAAACCGTGGATGCAACATAGCAGACTCTGCGCAAGAGAGGTTGGCCAGCCCAGCAGATCAACGCTTTGTCCTCTCCCATGCGGAGACTCAACCCTCCAGCTAATACAAGTGCGGTACACGAGATCCTCATGAGATCTAAAGAGACACGAAAGGAACAGACGTACTTAGGGCTTCAAGTTCCGTTTGCAGATGGTTGAGTTTAGCGAGGACTGCACCACTTGAGAGAAGACGATCCGCTTGTTCAAGACCTGCCGATACCGTAGGAGCCTTACCCAGCCGATGCAGATAATAACCACTTGACCAGATCACACTGGCATGAAGGACGGGCAACTGTCCTGTCAGCAGACCTTGCATCTGAGAGATCAGAGGATCCAAGCCCTCTAAAGGAACCTCGCTACCCCCCAAGCCATACTCCACAGCCTTCAACAGTCTACGCTCAAAACTCTGGTTCAGAATGGCAGTCCGTTCGCGGGGCAGATCACAGCTCCCTTCTAATCCCTTCACAGCGGTAAACACTTGGAGGCCACGTAGCTGAAAGGCTTCCAGGGCAATACTCTCGGTTGGCGGGTGAACATAGCCAAAGATCAGGTGACACGGTCCCTGGTAGGGGGTCCAGATCAATTCCAAGGTGGCCAGAGGTGGACGCTTGCCGATCTCGTCTCGATGACTCATGAGCTGTTGGGCTAGGGGAAAGTGATCCGGCAGATACAGAAATCCCACGCCGGTCTTGGAGAGTAGAGTGCTGACCTGTGAGAGGGAGAGACCTCGCCAGTTCACCCCCAACCCTTGCCAGATCTCGACTAAGGGCAAACCATACTTGGTGGGGCAGGAGCCTGATCCATGCAGCAAAACCGGCAACCCTGCGGCAGCTAAGAGTAACGCGATCAGGGGAGCTATGGGAGCAGTGCGGGATCGTCCATCGTAGGGGTGTCCAAAGATTGTGAGGGGACAGGCGAGATCCAACGCTGGAAGTGACGGTCCAAGTTCTTCATAAGCATCCAGCATTCCTGCCATCTCTTCACCTGTGGGACGCTTGATCCGGTGAGCAATGAGGAATCCCCCGATTTGAGTTGGGGTAGCCTCTCCCAAGAGCATCATCCGTGTTGCTGCCTTGGCCTCAGATCGGGTCAAATCTCTGCGGGTGTGCTGACCACTGCCGATCGTTTTCAGCAGATCTCGGAATGCTCGACTCATAGCAAGAATACTCAGAAAGCTCAAGGAAGGACTCGCCCAGCTCTGTGCAAAAGCCTGGAATCCTCAGTATGACTTATCCTAGATGGACTCTCTAGATCGTTTTGTCGGATCAGATACAGCAAATGATCCTCAACTCAGCTCCCTCGCCAATTCCGGATCTAACGCAGAGCTAGGGACAGCCGCCTATCACTCCGATCGCTGATATTTTGTAACAACTACTACCAGATCAAGGATCCAAGGCTAGCCTGAGAACACAGCTTGAGGGGTGCTGCAATGTTGGACGGCTACGCTTCCCGCGACTCCAATCAACTCCGATCGAATCTGCTGCGGGGAATAGGGCTCCTAGCGGTGATCACGGTGTATGGTACTGGATCGTTGAGCTACGATGTTCCTCTCTCTTGGGAAGGTCTGGGAAGGTCTTATTACAATAGCCAAGCCGTGCAACTGGACGCATTCACAGGTCGATCCTCCCTTCCTTCTCCATAGACCTTAAGTTCATAGGATTACAGCTTTTATAGAAGCTCAAGAAAATGCTCCAGACTGAGTTCTGCTTGCTTGAGGATCTGAGAAAGTGTTGATCGTTTTACAGGTCGATGAGCAGGAACAGTAATCTTTCGAGTTTTATCTTCAGCAATTTTCTTCTCAAGCCTGATGTGGCTCCCCTTCTGACGAACTGTTCTCCAACCATCACGTTCTAACGCATGGATGATCTTGTCGTAAGGTAGGCTTGGAACTTTGATCACAACACTACTTCCTTAACGATTGCTCCCTCAGATAGGTAGGAGTTGTGCTCAGTTGCCTCAAGATATAGCTCAATAGCCTCTTGGATATTGGACAACGCTTCAGACATTGTTTCCCCTTCACTGATACACCCTGGCAAAGAAGGCACGAATACTGTGTATCCTCCTTCATGACTTTCTTCGAGAACAACTTGTAGCTTCATCGTACTGCCCCATAATTCCTCCCTTTCATAATACCAATCTGTCCAGTGGGTGAGTTTGATCTGAGTTGATGGTCTGATGCAGAAAACGCAATTGAGATTTTTACTTAACGCATAGTTGATAAAGATTTGTAACAGCCGCTACAGGTTTGCCCCATTCTAATCCTTTAGGGTACGAACTCAAGATTTGCAGATCCATTGCAGATCAGCGGTAGCAGCCGGATCCTGAGGGAATGGTCATGGCTAACAAATTTGAGCGGATCAAAAGTGTCAAAGACGGTCTTGCCGTCAGGGATGAACTCGATCACTTTGCCCAGATTGGGTGGGAGGCGATTGACAAGGATGATCTGGAGCATCGGTTGAAGTGGGTCGGGCTGTTTTATCGCCAGAGTACCCCTGGCAAGTTTATGCTGCGGTTGCGTCTCCCCAACGGCGTTCTCAATACCAATCAATGGCTGTTCCTGGCTAGCAGTATTTTCCCTTACGGTCAGGATGGCGTGGCAGACATTACCACTCGGCAAAACCTGCAACTCAGAGGGATCCAGATCCAGGATTTTCCTCATATTTGCAAGGGCTTAGAGCGAGTTGGGCTAACTAGTGTGCAATCGGGTATGGATAATGTCCGCAATATCACAGGCTCACCGATGGCGGGCCTCGATCCTGAAGAAATCCTGGATACGCGCGGCCTGACCCGACACGTGCAAGACATGATCACAAACTGCGGTCAGGGCAACTCAGATTTCAGCAACCTACCCCGCAAGTTTAATATCGCCATTGAAGGAGGGCGGGATAACTCGGTTCATGCTGAGATCAATGACTTAGCCTTTGTCCCTGCCTACAAGGACGGTCAGATTGGCTTCAATGTGCTAGTCGGTGGATTTTTCTCCTCCAAACGCTGCGCTGAAACCATCTCTCTCAATGCCTGGATCCCTCCGCAGTATGTCGTCGATCTATGTCGGGCTGTACTAGATATCTATCGGGATCATGGTTTGCGGCTCAATCGCCAGAAGTCGCGGCTGATGTGGTTGATCGATGAATGGGGTCTAGATCGATTCCGAGGGGAGGTTGAGAACCATCTGGGGTTGGCTCTCTCTCCAGCCGCAGCAACCACAGAGATTACGGAAGCCAAGCGAGATCTGATCGGGATCTTGCCCCAGAAGCAATTTGGTCTCAAAGCCGTCGGGTTGCTGGTTCCAGCTGGACGGATGACAGCCCAAGACATGTTTGAACTGGCGCAGCTAGCCGATCGCTATGGCAGTGGTGAGATCCGGTTGACTGTAGAGCAAAACGTGATCCTTCCCAATGTACCGGAGACACGCTTGGAGGCGTTGTTGTCGGAGCCTTTGCTAGATAAATTCCGACCGGATCCGAGTCCTTTACGGCGAGGGTTGGTGTCTTGCACAGGTAATCAGTTCTGTAATCTAGCTCTGATCGAGACCAAAAATCGAGCGATTGCCTTGGTCGAGGAGTTGGAGACGGAATTGGATCTATCGCAACGGGTCCGGATCCACTGGTCTGGCTGTCCGAATTCTTGTGGTCAACCGCAGGTGGCTGAGATCGGGTTGATGGGGACGACCGTTCGCAAAGATGGTAAACCTGTTGAGGCTGTGGATATCTACATGGGGGGCGAGGTGGGTAAGGATGCCAAGTTGGGCCACTGTGTCCAGAAAGGGATCCCTTGTGAGGATCTGAAGCCTGTTTTGAGGGAGCTACTGATTGAGCATTTTGGAGCTAAGGCTAAGTCCACTGTGGCGAGTCTAGCTCGATGAATTGATGAGTCTGAGGGTTGTTGAAAGGAGTCTGTATGAGAATCAAAGCCTTCCGTGGTCCACCTGGATCACTGTCGAGTAGGAGTGTCAAAACCCAGTTGGATGGGTCGGAACCGTTTGAGTTTTTGGATCTCTGAGGTTTTGGCTTGAAGTTGAATCGCTGAATTGAAAAAGCGCGATGTCTTGCCGAGATCGATCGCGCTGGGAAGGTGCTTTGTTGTTTTTGCAACCTTAGATAGGGACAGTTTACCATGTTGAAGGACTTGATCTCATTTCACGGACGTTATCGGATTTTGCATTTGACCTGGATAGCGTTCTTTCTGACGTTTGTGGTGTGGTTTAATTTTGCGCCTCTGGCAACTGCCGTTCGAGAAGACTTTGGGCTGGAAGTGGGTCAAATTCGCACGATCGCAATTTGCAATGTTGCCTTGACGGTGCCAGCTCGGATCATTATCGGGATGCTTCTGGACAAGTATGGACCTCGGTTGACCTATTCGATCCTCCTGATGTTTGCGGCTGTCCCTTGTCTGGCTTTTGCTCTAGCTCAAGACTTCAGTCAGCTGGTGATCAGTCGCTTGCTGCTCGGCATTGTCGGGGCCGGGTTTGTGATTGGGATCCGGATGGTTGCGGAGTGGTTTCCACCGAAGGAGATCGGTATTGCAGAAGGGATCTATGGGGGATGGGGCAATTTTGGTTCTGCGGCTTCTGCCTTTTCGATGCCTGTGATCGCGCTTTGGTTATCCTCTGGAGCGGTCAATCCAACGACAGGGGATCCGATGTTGAACTGGCGCTGGGCGATTGCGCTCACCGGGATCATTGCGGCTGCCTATGGGGTGTTCTACTTCTTCAATGTTCAAGATACACCGCAGGGTAAGGTATATCAGCGTCCTGAGCGGCATGGTGGAATGGAAGTCACGACCAAGTGGGATTTTGGCTTCTTGCTATTCATGAACTTGCCGCTTTCCGGGATCCTCGGTGTTTTGGCTTGGCGACTGAACAAAGTTGGGTTCTTAGATCAGTCTCAGCTGTATCTCGCCTGGGCTGTGCTGGTGGGTCTCTACCTGTTTCAATCCTTTAATTGTCTCAAAGCTAACCGAGAACTGATCACGAATCGGCGGGTCTACCATCCTGATGATCGCTATGACTTTTCCCAGGTTGCTTTGCTGGAACTCACTTATATTGTCAACTTTGGATCTGAGCTAGCGGTCGTATCCATGTTGCCTGCCTTCTTTGAAACGACCTTTGGCTTGAGCAAGCAAGCTGCTGGAATGATCGCAGCGAGTTATGCCTTCATGAACCTGATGTCTCGTCCCGGTGGAGGATTGATCTCGGATAGTTTAGGCAGTCGGAAGTGGACGATGACGATCCTGACCGCTGGTATGGGGATTGGGTATCTGTTGATGGGATCGGTCAGTAGTGGCTGGTTCTTGCCGTTGGCCGTTCTGTTGACGATGGCGTGTTCATTCTTCGTTCAAGCCGCTGAGGGATCCACGTTTGCGATGGTTCCTCTGATCAAGCGTCGGATCACGGGTCAAGTTGCGGGGAATGTTGGAGCGTATGGGAATGTGGGCGCGGTTGCGTATCTAACCCTCTACAGTCTGCTACCGAGTGGAGCGGTTGGGGATCGAATCTTCTTCTTAACGTTGGGAGGAGCCGCTTTAGCTGTCACCGTGTTGTGCTGGCTGTTTTTGAAGGAACCCAGAGGATCGTTTGCCGAGTTTCATGAAGGGGAGGAAGCAGAACTCGGAACTCTGGTTGAAGTCACCTCCGTAAGCTAAGTAGACTGGCCTGATCCCCTGGTGCAGTTTGATCCTCTCATTGCCTGGTTGTCTTTCGTGTCCCATTGGAGAACGCTATGGAATCCGTCAAAACGCTATGTCCTTACTGCGGCGTGGGCTGTGGCCTAGAGGTGACTCCTCCGGCTCAACGAGGTAAAGCGGTTCATCGGGATAGTGAGGGGACTCCGATCTGGCGGGTGCGAGGAGATCGGCAGCATCCGTCTAGTCAGGGCATGGTTTGTGTCAAAGGAGCCACAGTTGCAGAGTGCTTGCACAAGGATCGGCTGCGGTATCCGATGATCCGATCCTCTCTGTCTCATCCTTGGCAGCAAGTAAGCTGGGAGGAGGCCATCACCCACATTGCTGAACGGATCCAAGCAGTCCAGGCTGAGTATGGATCGGATGGGATCTGTATGTATGGATCGGGCCAGTTTCAGACGGAAGACTATTATGTGGCCCAAAAGTTGATCAAGGGCTGTCTAGGCACCAATAACTTTGATGCCAACTCTCGTCTTTGTATGGCTTCGGCGGTGGCTGGGTATATGCAAAGCTTTGGATCCGATGGTCCCCCTTGCTGCTACGACGATCTAGAGCAAACCAACTGTGCGTTTTTGATCGGGACCAACACGGCTGAATGTCACCCGATTATCTTCAATCGCCTACAGAAATACCACCGCAAACATCCAGGGGTGAAGCTGATCGTTGTGGATCCTCGCCGAACTCCTACAGCAGAAGCGGCGGATCTACATTTAGCCATTCGACCGGGTACAGACATTGATCTGCTCAACGGCATAGCGAATCTGTTGGTGAAATGGGAGTATTACGTAGCAGAGTTTATTGAGGAATGTACAACGGGGTTTGCTGAATTGATGGACGTGATCCAGCATTATCCACCGGAACGGGTGGCGGAACGCTGTGGGATCTCGGTTGCGGATCTGGAAACGGCGGCCCGCTACTGGGGCCAGTCCAAGCGAGTGCTTTCCCTCTGGTCGATGGGTCTCAACCAATATGCGGAAGGAACGGCTAAAGTTCGCTGTCTGATCAACCTGCATCTGTTAACCGGACAGATCGGACGGCCTGGTACTGGACCGTTTTCGTTGACAGGTCAGCCGAATGCAATGGGAGGGCGGGAAGCCGGGGGATTGGCCCATATTTTGCCGGGGTACCGTTTGGTGAAGGATCCTGATCATCGTGCTGAAGTGGAGCAGGCTTGGCACTTGCCTCCGAACCGGATCTCGGCTGAACCTGGGAGGATGGCCTGGGATATCATTCGGGGGCTGGAACAGGGGGAAGTGGGCTGTTTGTGGGTGGCTTGTACTAACCCTGTGGTGAGTTTTCCCGATCTAGAGCGGACGAAGCGGGCATTGTATCGATCGCCGTTCACGATCTTTCAGGATGCCTACCATCCTACGGAAATGAGTGAGTTTGCTCATGTGCTGTTGCCTGCAGCCCAATGGAGTGAGAAGACGGGGACGATGACGAACTCGGAGCGAGTGGTGACCTATTGCCCTGCGTTTCGGAGTCCTCCAGGTCAGGCTAAACCGGACTGGCAGATCTTTGCTGAAGTTGGGCGGGCGTTGGGATTTACGGATCACTTTCCCTTTTCGGATCCTGCCGAGGTCTATGCTGAATTTGTGCAGTTGACCCAAGGGCGTCCCTGTGATGTCACGGGCTTGAGCCATGAGCGCCTTCAGAGGGAAGGACCGATCCAGTGGCCCTGTCGAGCTTCAGGAGAATTATATCCTGGTGAACCCAAACATCTCTACGGAACCTACCGATTTCACACTCCAGATGGTCGCGCTCGCTTTGGATCCTTCCATGCTAAGGGTCTGGCGGAACCTCCCGATCCGGATTTCCCCTTTGTGATGACGAATGGGCGGCTGTATGGCCATTGGCACACCCAAAGTCGCACAGGTCGGATCCCCAAAATTCGGCAAATGCACCCGGAACCCTTTCTAGAGATGCATTATCGGGATGCGGAACAACAGGGCATTGCCCCTGACTCCAAGGTCGAAGTGCGATCCCGTCGAGGTCGTGTGATCCTTCCGGTTCAGCTCACTTACAACATTGTTCGAGGTACGGTTTTTGCACCCATGCACTGGGGATCGCTGTGGGCGGATCTGGCTGAAGTGAATGGACTCACCCATGCAACGGTTTGTCCCTTATCCAAACAACCCGAATTAAAGGCATGTGCTGTTCAGGTCTTGCCCTTCAATCCAAACTCTGAGCTGAAGCTGGAACCTCAGATCGTCTTGACTTCAGAGCGTTCACCCTTAGCCTCGCAGAAGCGCTAACCCAAACGGAATCTCAAGCCATTTCAAGGATCTCTATGATGTTCTTTGCATTTGAAGCTGATTTTGTAGACTCCCTCCGGTGTATTCCCATGCAGGTTCGCTACAAGCTCGATACCTGTGGAGTTAAACTCAAGCTCCAGCACTGGCATCAACTCAGCCACCAGGATCGTCAAGATCTAGTCGATCTTCCCTGTGAAACCTCAATCGAGATCACGACATACCGAAATACACTTCAGGAGATGATTATTAAACAGACTGGCTCTCCTGCAAAAGAATTAGACATTGATCCGGATCCGGATTGGCTTAATTCAGATCAGATCCCGTCTGGAGTTATTCACAAGGCGGCTGAATATGGGATCGATCCTACAATTGAAGCCTGGAAAGCCCTTACACCTCTGCAGCGTTTCGCCTTAATCAAGCTCAGTCGATCGGGTCATGAAAACCGGAATTTTCTACCTGCTTGGCAAGAGTTCACTTTAAAGATTAAGGTCTGAGCAGGGATGAACACGCTTTATGGACGCTAGATCCTTCTGGGTATGGCGATCCCTAATGAGAATGATCCGCTCTGGCCTGCTGCTGGTGAGGATAATGCTCACAGCAAGTCAACAGGAAGGGCGGATCTAAAGTAGACCAGGTAATGCTTGAATCAGGAGATCGGGAGGAGATCAGGGTAGCAAGACAGCGTCAATGGCATGGATGACACCGTTGCTTGCCGTGATATCAGCAATGATGACCTTTGCGCCGTTAACAGTGATTTCACTAGCATCACTTACCTGTACCCTTAAAGGGAGTCCAGCTAGGGTTGTCACAGTGGTTTCAGTGCCAGGAGCTAAATCAAACGACGTGATCCTTGCAGGGACAGCATGGAACGTCAGGATCCGGGTCAGCTGGCCGCGATTGTGGGGTTGCAGCAGAGATTCCAGTGTGCCAGCGGGCAAGTTGCCGAACGCTTCATCCGTAGGAGCAAACAGAGTTAACGGTCCGCCACCCGCCAGAGCATCGACAATACCAGCAGCTTGAGCGGCAGCAACCAACGTAGAAAAAGAACTATCTCCTCGAATTAATTCCGCCGCAATGGAGGTTTGAGCTTGCACAGGCTGGGTTGAAGTGAGTAGAAGGCTACTGACACTGATCACAACAGCAGCAGCAACAGAAGGTACGTGAAATCGAGTCATAGTCTTCAAGATGCAATCATGAACTTATGTAACATCATAAAGGGAAATGGCAGCTAGCAACAACCCTGGTGAGAGAAGCGTTAGTGATCTAAAAGAGGGCCACTACACGAGAAACAGCAGATGCGGATCTTCGCTGACAACAGGCAGACTGCTCATAGGGTGATTGCTTGCTTTCCGATCACTCTGTTCGTGGAAGACAGTGATCTATGGAGATAGCAAATGTGGCCGAGATTGAGGGCACCATTCAAGAGCTCGGCGTGATCCACTAAGCAGGATCTGTGATAAAAATCTCTGGGGTAAAGGATCCATGCAACCCATAGGGAATGATATCGCGTAAGGGTACTTGAGCAATCGGTCCCGCCTCCAGATCTTGGGCATCCAGGATCATCACCACCGATCGCTGCTGTGCTGCATCAAACACGATCGAGATCAACCAGCCTTCATCCTCAGCTAAACCTCCTGGCCGTGGAACCAATACAGGCTCTCCGATAAAGCCAGTGGGAGCAAAACTCCAGATCGATTGCTGTCCTGTCTCCGTATCGAGCTTGATCAAGGCTTGCAAGGGTGCGTTCCCGTTTGGATCATGAATGGTGCCAAGATAAAGATAGCGATGCTGATGTCCAACTGTGCGGGGGTGGATCGTAGGAAACTCAACCGATCGATCTAAACATTGTCGCCGTTGAACCGTTTTCTGAGCCAGATCCAACTCAAATCGCATTAACTGACCTGGAGGAACCTGATCAAAGTTCACCTGTAAATAATCCGTACCGTCATCCAGAGCGGGATATTCTCCATAAGAGATCAGATCGATAACGATACGATCGGGGTTAGTCAATTCAAACCCGTTGACGAAGTGGAAGACAAAGCCTGGATCGGTTTCTAAGATGGTTGGCTCACCACTAGCCCCAAAGATCCAAATTCGGGTAGGCGCTTGAGGATCCATCTTTAAG
Organism: uncultured bacterium; assembly: GCA_964581005.1. Classification (GTDB taxonomy): domain Bacteria; phylum Cyanobacteriota; class Cyanobacteriia; order Thermostichales; family Thermostichaceae; genus CAZONZ01. Next base: position 5,744 of record CAZONZ010000030.1, on the reverse strand, counting down.
CATGCTCCTGCCGTTTGAAAGCCCAGAGTAAAGGGGATTGGGTTGAAACTGATCGGATTCTGGAAAAAGATCCGGTAGTGGGGTGTCCAGACAAAGTCATGTAGGAAGGCAAATCCAGGGATCTCATGCTCTGTCTTCTCAACAAAAGCACCTGCCGAAGTGATCCGAAAGAAACTCAGCGTTGTGTTTAATCCCGATCGAACGCCAAAACTGATCAAATCCCCATTGCTTGGATCAATCCGTGGATGGGCAGTAAAGGGTTCATGCTGATCGAGTGCTCCTGCAAACGTTTCGATCCCCAGTGTCTTTAAGGATGAGGGATCCAGTCGATAGGGGGGAGCTGCTTCCCAGAGAGCTAGCAACTTGCCGCCGTGATAGATCACATTGGTGTTGGCAGGATTTTTGAATTTGAGATCGAAACAATTAGCCCACCAACCCCCTGGCTTTTGAGTTCCGAAAACACCGCGATACAAGATCCGTCCGGCCTTTTGCTCAGCTTGTAACTCCGGAGTTTGGACATAACGGTGCGTTACATGGACACGCCCCTCCAGAAAACTGATCGCGGTGATCAGGCCATCCCCATCAAAGGGGTGACCATAGCGTTGGCCATTGACATCCAGCTTGCCAGGGCCATTGCGAAACAGGGTGCCGCGCAAATCGGTGGGAAGCGAGCCTTGGATGGAGTCGATCCAGTAAGCGCCTTCATTGTGGAATGATCGATATCCGGCTTGCCAGTCTGAGCGGGCGTAGGTGGGGGGAGCAACAGCAACCATAGGAGCACAAGCGATCCAAACAACATCTGCTATTGTCGCTTGTATTTTTGTTAAGCGCCAGATTGACTCTACCCCTGATCTGGTCTTCACTCTTCTGGGAACGATCCGAGTTCGCCAAACGCTGAGGGGATTGGAGACTTAGGAGCTCGCTGTTTAGCAGTCTGCCGGATCTGATGAGCAAAATCTGGATACCGACTCACAACTCGATCAAAATCATCTTTGCTCAAGGAATAGAGTGTGCAGTACTCCAACGCCCGGATCGTTGCATTCCGATATTGTTGTTCTAATAGCCCCGTCTCACCAAAAAACTGACCCTCACTCAAGATCGCAAACATCTCAGCTTCACTTGCAGAAACCACCTCAACGGATCCATATCCAATAAAATACATTTTGTTGGCCACATCTCCATAACGGACAATGTAATCTCCAGGAGCATAAACACTTGGAACTAAACAAAGCGCAATATCACGGATCATCATCTCATCAGCATTTTGAAAAATAGGCGATTTCTGGATAATACTTCGCTTCAGAAAAAGTGAAACCTTGATCTTAAGATTATCTGGCAAATCATTCAAAAATGTTGACTGATCATAGCCCAAACGGCTATCCCATAAGTGTTCATAATACTGGTGGATCTGCCCAGCTAGATTGGCAGGGATCTTGTGGTACCGAATAAACGCATCAATCGTATCCATTTTCTCCATAAAATAGGATCGTGAAGCATCGCTGTTCGCTAGAACTCGGACGATGTTACTGATCACATACCCAAAAATGCCAACTCCAACAATCATCACCACGATCGCGTAGAGTCGTTGTAAGTTAGTTGATGGAGTTATATCCCCGTAACCAACCGAAGTGAGCGTTGTGATCGTCCAATACATGGCTTTGATATAGCGCGTTAATGTCTCAGGATCGGATCCATCTCCTCCTTCCGTAAAGCGACCGATCTGAACCCAACCACAGGCAATCCAGTGAGTGACCAGAACAATCAAAAAAGGAGGTAAACTCAGTCGGGAGAAACGATAGTGCCTAAATCGATAGGGATTCCTTTCCAAGATCTGAGAAAACTTAACAAGACGGATCAGGCGCAGTAATCTGAGCAACTGAGAGCCAAAGAATAAGCCTCCCGTGAAGCTAGCAATGATTAAGTCAAATGGAATGGTTGTGATCAGATCGATCAAAAAACGATTCCTTAAATAGAAATGATTGATCCTTCTAGCTAAGCCCTGCTGGGATCGGCTGGATTGGTCTGGAGAGTCCGAACTCTGAAGATTGATGAGAATATCAATACTATAAAGTGCTGTTAGTAACCAACTTGAAATAACATCATCAAGACTCAACTGATAGTCAAACGCTAAACGGAACGGGATTTCAAAAGCAGTGAAGATGATCACAGTGTTGATAAAAATTCCCCAAGGTTGACGGATGTCAATGGAGCGAGCAGCGTTAAAATTAAACATCAAACCCATAGGATACTAATTTGATCAACATTCCACAACGACGGATCGGGCACGAGGAGGCTACTCAGCGACTCATTCAATCCTAACTCTGATCGAACCGCCTCCAGTAAATTCTGGATTGTTGTTGACTCAATCAGGTATCATGTGGCACTTAACCCCAGAGCTCGCAGCTGATCCACTGTGAACATAGGGACTGAGCGGCGGATTTGTTGTCGTCAATCATGAGAATACGGTTGCTCATGAGACGATCACCTTAATGCATGACTTTAGCTATGGACGCAACTTGACTTATATCTAGGCACATGCTAGTGATGCGAGCATCCTGCAGGTTGTATGGTTAACTACTGAATTTCCTGGTCAGATCTGTAGTTGCACGGTTGCAAAACATGTTGAGTGAGCAAGACTGAGCTAAAAGATCTGATTTCCCTGTGAAAACCCTGAATTAAATTGGATCAGCACCGATCGTCATGGCGTTTGGAAGCCAGAGAGCATGATTGTCAGCAGTGTGGGTATCGAACGTATCGTGACCATGCCGCAGCAGAAATGGTTTTGAATCGTGGACTAGAGAATGTAGTAGCCCAGGGACTCTGGGGAAGGTAAACAGCCTGTCAAGTCGATCTGTCGGGGGGCTCTGACCTAGATAAGTGGCGTGGGACAGGAATATCCAATCGTGAGGTTGGGAAGCCCGCACTCTACCCGTTAGGGTGAGCGTAGGGAGGATGTCACTAAACTGAGTGATTCTGTCTCAATCTGATCGATCATTTCTGGTGTAATCCCGTAGCAGCGGGTGCGAAAGAGGCAGCTTTTACAGATCTCGGTATGTTGAGTCATCGGGAAGTTTTGCTCGGAGAGGGATCGGAGTTTTTTGAGGGCTCGGCCTAGATCCTGGCGATCCTGTTGTTGTTGGCGCAAACTATATCGGCGTCGATAGGGCTGATCGGGATGATGGGCAAACCAGAGGGTCATTTCAACGGTGGAAGACTGGATCGGGTGATGGTGATTTAGTCGTTCTCCAGCTAGACAAAGTAAGAGAGGGTAGAGGCGAACCTGCCAACTCCGATCAAGAGTTCGATCTGCAGGTCGTGTCTGTTGGGTTTTCCAATCTACGATCTGAAACTCTGGAGGATCGGTGTCAGTCTGGATCACCAATCGATCGAAGCGGGCTACGATCCGAATGCCCTCTAAATGGATCCACAGAGGAAGTTCGCTCAACACCTCTCCCTGAGGATGATGATGTTCACTTTCGCAAAAGGTTTGCCACCAGGTTTGCAGTTGAGGATCACGTGTAGCGAGTAACGGATCGATCGAGTGCCCTTTGGTCTGAAGATCGATCAAGCGATGAAAGATCCGTCCCTGTTCGGCTTCCGCTTCAGTGTCAAACACGGCGGCTCCTGGCCAGATCAGCTGATCCACATACAGATAGCGAAATAAGCGTGGACACCGATCCAACTGGGTCAGGGCAGAGGCGGAAAGGATCAACTGATCGAATGTGATCGGGGTAGACATACAGGAACCGAAGTTTTACACAGATTGGATACAGGAATCTAAGCGTTACACCTGATTGGTTAGATGATTTTAGGAATGATCCAAAATGATCCAAAATGATCCAAAATGATCCAATCGATCGAATCCATCCATCACATTTATCGGCAAGGTTGGACTCACTTCCCTTGATTAGATCTCTGGTAGGATCCCTGACTCTGACAAGAGGTTTACTCCAGAGGAGCCTGCCGATCGAGAAACACTACCATCTCAACATGGACCGTTTGCGGGAAAAAGTCTGCCGCTCGCCATTGTCGCACCTTGTAGTGTCCTCCAGCTGTCAAGATCTGTAGATCCCTGGCTAGGGTTGCGGCGTGGCAGCTGATGTAGACGATCCTCTGAGGTTGGCGCAGTAGGAGAGTGTCCAACACAGCGCGATCGCAGCCTCGGCGGGGTGGATCCAGGAGCACGATATCGGCGGGGGGAAGACTGGGTAAGGTGGTTTCAACTTTGCCACAGACAAAATCGGCATTCTGGATCTGGTTGGACTGGGCACTTTGACGGGCTTGGCGGACGGCGGCAGGGTGCGATTCGATCCCGATCACATGCCGAACCTGTTGAGACATGGGTAAACTCAAGGTTCCGATCCCACAATAGGCATCCATCACCCGCTCATCCCCTTTCAAATCCAGCTGCGACACGATCCAAAGAAATAAGCGCTCGGCCTGTTCGGTGTAGATCTGGAAAAAGGAGGTGCTATCGATCCATAAGGAAAATCCGGCAAACTCTTCCCGTAAGGATTCCCGACCGGCCACCACTTGAGTGTCAGGCCCAAAGATCGCATTCGTGCGCTTCGGATTGATGTTGAGACAGACCCCCACTAGATTTGGATAGCGATCCAGCCAGCGTTGGCCCCATTCCGGCAAGCCCTTGAGTTTCGGATCATGAACTACCAAGGTTAACAAGACTTCTCCCGTGCGCCGCCCGATCCGTAGTCCCAGATGTCGCAAGCTTCCCGTATGATTGCGTTCGTTGTAGACTGACCAGCCTGCTGTTTGCAGATCCTGCTTGATCGCTTGCAAAAAGACATCCAGCCGCTCATCTTGGACCGGACACTGATTCAAATTGATCAGCTGATGCGTACCCAGTTGATAGTACCCCATCCGGATCTGACCCTCTTGGCCTAGATCAATGGGATAGGTCACTTTGTTGCGATAACGTAGGCTTGATTCGGCTCCCAAGATCGGTTCTGGGGCTGGGAGATCCAGTTTACCGATCCGTTCTAACGACTGCTGGACTAACTGGTGCTTGATCTGTAACTGCAGATCGTAGGCTACATGCTGCCACTGACAGCCACCGCATTTATCCGCCACGATACAGGCGGGCCGGATCCGATGGGGGGAAGGCTGGGTGATCTGCTTGACGAGGCCGTGGGCGTAGCGAGGTTTGACCTGAACCAGGCGGATCTCAACCTCATCTCCAGGCACGGTGCTGGGGACAAAGACGACCCGATCCTGATAATGTCCGATTCCTTCCCCTTCATGACTCAGATCCGTAATCTGCAAGGGGATCAGAGCTCCTTGGGTCCAAGGGGGAGTCTCCTCTCGATCCGGGGTGACCACGTCCGCCATACAACTATCCCAACGCTCAACAAGGTTTCCATTCTGGCATCAGTCCATCCCGATCTTGTGCCTAAGAGCAGCAGGATCTCGATCGCTCCCGTTCCCCATGATCACTGAGGAAGACTGCTGAAGCTGGGAGGAGATCCTCTTAGCCAGGAAAGGATCAGTCTGAGATCGGAAGATTTCACTGGCAGCCAGAGAATATGACACTGCAGCCGGGAGAAATGATCGTGCAGCAGCTAGAAATGCCATTGCAGATGGGAGAAACCACACTGCGGCAGTCAGAAACCACATTGCAGCCCTGAGAAATGACGTTGCAGCACTCAAAAATGACGTTGCAGCACTCAAAAATGACGTTGCAGCAGTCAAAAATGACGTTGCAGCCCTGAGAAATGACATTACAGCAG
>CAZONZ010000029.1:2913-18091 GCA_964581005.1 uncultured bacterium | reverse complement strand
GCCCCTTACACCACCTAGACAGCTCAACCTCTTTGTCAAGTGATCCTGTACCCGACTCTTGCACAAGCTGATGTCCCTTCCGATCACGGTAGAGAACCAGCGTCAAAGCCTCCCTCAACCCAACCTTCACGATCGGCCTCAGAGCCTGTGCCGAGAGGAAGTGTCGATCCATCCAGTCAACCCCAATCGGATCGATCTTTAGTGACCAATCGACAGGATCCTGCTGCTCAACCTGTGGCTGGAACGATGACCACATTAACGGGATGTTGGCAGGAGTTTTTGAATCGATTGCCGCCTCTAGCCAAAGGGCTCGGACGACTAGGGCATATTGTCCAGGAAACCGATCATGAGATCGAACTAGGCTTCCCCTCCCCTAAATTTGCGGAAAAGGCCAGGGATCAAGCCAGTGCGATTCAGCCTGTTGTCAACCAACTGCTAGGTCGTCAGGTCAAATTGAAGTTTGTGTCCAAGATCCAGGAGAATCAATCCACGAGTCCAAGACCTCCTGCACCTCAAACGTTCCCTAGCTCAGATCGAACCCTTTCAACCCATCCTGAGTCGAATCCCCAACCCTCTTCACTCTCTGGCGCTCCTGATCGATCAACTTCGCCAACACGTTCTGATCGATCGAATGGATCAGCCGGATCCTCTGAACCTACAGATTCTGTTAGGTCAGTTGAACGTAGACATGGATCGGCTCCCTCGTTACCTGCTGCCCCTGCCGATCATCCGCCCCAACCGTTCCCCCAATCTCCGACTCCAAAACTTCGATCTGCCGACCCTAACAGCTACAGCCGTGGGGGAGATGAACTAGATCAAGCCGCTCGGCGACTCGCTGAATTTTTTAATGGTGTCCTCATCAACATGCACGAAGGAGATGATCTACCACCTGCAGTCACTGAAGCCCCTTTGGATCCTCTGTTTGAGTCCAGTTCAGGAGATCTCAACCTAGACACCTCCATTGAGCCGATCCCACAACCTGCGATTCAACCGGAGATTTTACCTCCCGACAGGATCGATCCTGCTCCTCCCAGTTCACCCGCAACCGCCTTAGACGATGAAGACGAGCTTCCCTTCTGACCAGGATCGATTGTCGTCAACCGTTTTAGCCTTACAGATTTGACATCACCTGACGAGCAGCATCGATCGTCTTAGTAATATCCGCCTCTGTGTGAGCCAACGAGGTAAATCCAGCCTCAAACTGAGAAGGAGCTAAATAGATCCCCGCTTCCAACATGCCGCGATGGAACCGACTGAACTTTTCCCGATCGGACGTCTTTGCCTCAGTGAAGTTGCGGACGGGGCCTGCCGTGAAGAAGAATCCAAACATCGCACTGATCTGACCGCCACAGGCTGCATGGCCCGTGGCCTGAGCCGCATCCAATAACCCTTCGATCAGCGTTTTCGTGACCTGATCAAGATACTCATAGGATCCAGGGCGCTGCAGGATTTCCAGGGTCTTGATCCCAGCCGTCATCGCCAACGGATTTCCCGACAACGTTCCCGCTTGATACATTGGACCCGCCGGAGCCACCAGTTCCATGATCTCCTTGCGCCCTCCGTAAGCTCCCACAGGTAGCCCCCCTCCGATCACTTTCCCTAGCGTTGTTAGATCAGGTGTCACCCCAAACTTAGCCTGAGCTCCACCGTAAGCGATCCGAAAGCCCGTCATCACCTCGTCAAACACCAACAGTGCCCCGTAGCGCTGGGTTAGATCCCGCAATCCCTGCAAAAATCCAGGTTCAGGCGGAATAAATCCCGAATTGCCTACCACAGGTTCCAAGATCAACCCTGCGATCGAGTCTGGATTGGCTTCAAACAAGGCTTTCACGGCATCCAGATCGTTATAGGGAGCCGTCAACGTCTGACTGGTTACGGCTTTGGGCACACCCGGAGAATCAGGCAATCCTAGCGTGGCCACCCCCGATCCGGCTTGAACCAGGAACATATCGGCGTGACCGTGATAGCAGCCTTCAAACTTGATCACTTTTTCGCGCTGAGTGTAGGCCCGCATGAGGCGCAGCACAGCCATACAGGCTTCTGTACCAGAGTTGACAAATCGGACCATCTCTACACTCGGCACCGCCTCGATCACCATCTGGGCCAATTGATTTTCCAGCACGCAGGGAGCCCCGAAGCTGGTTCCCTTGTCCAGAGCCAACCGCAGCGCCTCGATCACGTCTGGGTGAGTATGACCGACAATCGCTGGTCCCCAGCTGCCCACATAATCCACATAAGCGTTACCATCGATATCCCAGGCATAAGCGCCCTGAACCCGATCAAACACAATCGGTTCACCCCCAACCGACTTAAACGCTCGCACCGGGGAACTCACCCCACCCGGCATCAGTTGACGAGCCTCCTGAAAGATCTGCTGAGACTGAGTCGTCTTGAATGCAGTCGTAACCACGGGCGTCTCCTTGCAACACGTGCAACACATGGATCCATAATGGTCAAACACCCTCTACGCTAACCACGGAGGGATCCGCTTCTTCCCGGTCCCTTAAAATAGCTTTACCAAAGCTGAGAGAATGTATCGCAAGCTTAACAAAAAGCTTAATCGACCCATAAACGTCTCTTTACTCCGAATCTGAAGACAAGCAGTATCGTGTTGGGTGAGCCTGCTTACAACATGGCCCTACTTATGAGGGCTGTCCTAAGGTGGCCGTACCCCTAACTGTGCCAGAGATCATGCCTAATTTTCGGACTGGATTAACCATGTCGTTTCCCAGCCGGGAGCGACAGATCCTCGAAGACCTCTACCGGGAACGGACCCTGACCCCCTATACCATGGGCCAGACCATTCCGCTATATCCAGATGAGTGGGTGGTTGTCTGTCGCGGCGTCGTCCAGATTTCCACGTTTTATCCTAACGGCAACGAAGCCCTGATCGGATTTGCGGGGCCTTCCATGCCAGTGGGTTTACCCCTAACAGCTCTGGATCCCTATCAAGCGACGGCTCTAACGGACGTTGATATTCTCCGTTTATCGGCCACAGAAGTCGAAAGCTCTGAGATCCTGGCCCAAGGCTTGCTCCGTCACATGATCCGGCGCTTACGTCAAACGGAAGCTCTCTTAGCCCTATCGGGACGGCGGCGGGTTGAAGATCGCCTCCAACAGCTCCTGGGCCTCTTAGCCCTAGAAATCGGCACCCCTACCCCCACAGGCATCCGGCTCAACGTGCGGCTCACCCACCAAAATCTGGCCAACGCAATCGGCACCACCCGCGTCACGATCACCCGCCTCCTGAATCGTTTCCGGCAACAAGGCTGGCTCAGCTTTGACAAACAGCGTCACTTGCTGCTGAAATTGCCCACCCTCTCCGATCACGAATAAACCAGAGCCACTCTCGAAAAATTCCGACTTAACCAGTTGCACTCTAGGGGATCGATCCTCTAGGATAGAGAACGCATTCCTCGGTAGCTCAGTGGTAGAGCGGTCGGCTGTTAACCGATTGGTCGTAGGTTCGAATCCTACCCGGGGAGTTTTGTCGTAACCCTTCAGATTCGATTCCAAATCCAGGCTTGTGCTCCATCTTGGCTTCACAGATCGTCTGAATAGAAATGGTCTGCACAGGATTTGAGCACAGGCAGCATGGCTGTGAAGGAGATACCCTTGCAATTTGTTGATCAGGTCGAGATCGAAGTGTTAGCTGGGGATGGCGGTGACGGGATTGTGGCCTTCCGCCGAGAGAAGTATGTGCCTGCTGGAGGACCGTCAGGGGGCAATGGGGGACGGGGTGGATCGGTGATTTTGGTAGCGGATCCGAATCTACAAACGTTGCTGGACTTTCAGTTCCGCCACATCATTAAAGCGGGATCGGGACAAAAGGGAAAATCGAAGAACTGTACTGGAGCGAGTGGAGAGGATCGCCTGCTGTCGGTCCCTTGTGGAACGATGGTATTTGACATTGATACAGACGAGTTGGTGGGAGATCTCACCGCAGCCGGGGATCAGTTAGAAGTTGCCAAGGGAGGGGCAGGCGGGCTAGGCAACGCCCACTTTTTGAGTAACCGCAACCGTGCACCGGAGAAAATCACCCAAGGCAAACCAGGGGAACAACGACGGCTCAGACTAGAGCTGAAATTGATCGCTGAAGTCGGGATCATTGGCCTTCCAAACGCAGGCAAGTCTACCCTGATCTCGGTACTCTCATCAGCCCGACCCAAGATCGCGGATTATCCGTTTACCACCCTGGTTCCCAACCTTGGCGTGGTCCGTCGCCCCTTGCAAGATGGGGTTGTCTTTGCTGATATTCCGGGTTTGATCGAAGGTGCGCATTTGGGGATCGGGTTAGGACATGATTTTTTGCGGCATGTGGAGCGAACTCGTTTACTGATCCATGTAGTGGATGGCAGTGCTCCCGATCCGATTCAAGACTACGCAACCCTTCAAGCTGAACTTCATGCCTATGGACATGGCTTACTCAGCAAACCTCAGATTCTCGTGATGAACAAGATCGATGTATTGGGATCGGACGAGACGATCCGTGACCAGGCTGCAGCATTGACCCAGGCTGCTGGAGCTCCCGTGTTGTGCATTTCAGCAGTGGCTCAGATGGGCTTAGAGGCGTTACTCCAGACCGTTTGGGATCATTTGGATCATTTGAATGAGATAGCAACAGAGACAGCAACAGAGATCTCAACAGAAACCTCAAACTCGAAATTTGAACGTTTTCCTCTAGAGAAGCCAGCCGATCAAAAAGCAGTTGAAGTGGAACTGACAGGAGCTCTGGATCCTTGACCTGCCCCAGATCGTTAGGATTCTGGAAATTCTGGATCAGATCTGATTTCGGAGATGACTGTGCTACTATCTGCTTAGCCCTTAGGGGTGCGTCCCTTGCGTGATCCTGGATCTGCATGAGTAAAGTCCTGGTTCTCAACGCCTCCTACGAACCGCTCAACATTACCAGTTGGCGACGCGCCATTGTCCTTCTGCTCAAGGACAAAGCTGAACAGGTTGAGCATAACGGTCGTTGCGTCTATGGCGAGATCCCCCTCCCAACTGTGATCCGCCTGCGCCACTATGTTTCTGTTCCTTACAAAGAGATCCCCCTAACCCGTCGCAACGTTTTATATCGAGATGAACATCGCTGTCAGTATTGTGGGTGTAGTGGAGAAGATCTAACCATTGATCACGTCATTCCTCGATCGCGGGGGGGAGGTGATAGTTGGGAAAATGTGGTGAGCGCTTGTGTTCGATGTAATGTCAAAAAAGGCAGCCGCACTCCCAAAGAAGCAGGTATGCCCCTATTACGAACTCCCCGTCGTCCCCACAGTAGCTTATATTTTGAGATCTCTAAAGTCGTTCGCAGCGGAACGTATCGAGAATGGTCCAAGTATGTTATTGGTCTATCAGAAAACTAAAAATCATCAGAAAACGAAAGACAACGTAAAGATCAACCCATCACAATCAGCGTTTGGATCATGTTTTTCTGGTCATGTTTTCTAGTCATGTTTTTCTAAACCCTGGCCAGAAGAACTCAGGTGCAAGATGCGGAGCCAGATAGGGGGTAACTCACGTCCAAGTCCTGCATATCTACCGATGGAAGCTTGACGATCTAAATCCTTCATCTGATAGCGGATCTCATAGAACTTGGCGATGGTTAGCTTTCAAAATCCTAGGCGTTAGATCCTCAATCCTGAGTTTGCGAGGCGACAGCTTAGATCATCAGTAATAATGCATCATGATCGGCAAGGGACAAGGACATGAGGGGCTCTCTATTGGAACGAAAAATTTCTTGGCCGGAATTGGAGAAAACAGCAGCGGGATTGCTGATATTCCAAAATGTGCTTGATCATCCCTTAGGGAAGGCATGGCGAGATCTGGTGCAACGGTTGGCCAGACAGGGGGAGCTTAGCGATCTCTTACAGGCGTATGGTCGTTATTTTCGGCTGCTGGCAGAGCAACAGGGGAGTTGGGCCACCTTTTTGATCCAACAGATTCGCTGGGATGATAATCCGTTCTCCCGTCTTGCCGCGACTCAATCCCTTGATCACATTCCATCTCTGTTGATCCAGGCCGCTCAACATGACCTACGTTGCCTTCAAAGCCTTGTTGCCACCGATCAGCGCTTGCAGGAGGATCTTGGTTCGATTGGCGTTGAGGTGTGGTGGCCTAGTGAGGGTCAATCTGCGGATCCGTCTGATCCGAATGCCTGGGATCCCTGGACGATGAGTGCTGCGGATTGGGGCATGAGTTTAGCTGGGTTGGCGGATCACTATCGACGCTACGGAGTCGGGATCTGTGCTCAATTTCGGGCCTTTCGCTGGCGGGATCATCAGCTGCAGGGGGTTAAGCATGTTGATCCTGTGGATCTCGATCATCTCTACGGCTATCCTCGGCAACGTCAGAAACTCTGCCTCAATACGGAAGCTCTGATCGCTCGTAAGCCTGCCCTACACGTTCTGCTGTATGGGGCACGTGGGACAGGGAAGTCCTCATTAGTGAAATCCATGCTGCATCACTATGGCGATCAAGGCTTACGCTTAGTTGAAGTCAACCGCTCCGATCTTGAAGAATTACCTGCCATCCTTGAAGATCTGCAGGATCGGCCCCAGAGTTTCATTGTGTTTGTGGATGATCTGTCGTTCGAGGCTGATGAGACTGACTTCAAACAGCTCAAAGTTTTACTAGAAGGAGATATAGGCGCTCAACCCGCTAACGTGAGGCTGTATGCCACCAGTAACCGCCGCCATTTGATCCGGGAATATTTTGAAGATCGACCCAACCCATCCAACACCGAAGTTCACGCCTGGGATACCGTGCAGGAACAACTATCGCTGCAGGATCGGTTTGGTTTGACGTTAACCTTCACGCCCTTCACTCAGGCTGATTATCTGGCGACGGTCAACCAATTTGCTGAGCAGGTTGGGATCGATCACTCTCCAGCTGAATTGAACCGTTTAGCCTTGATCTGGGCTCAGCAGCAGAATGGCTTTTCGGGACGCACCGCCCGTCAGTTCATCAGTGCGATCCAGGCCGGACTGCAGGAAAGTAGCCTTGCATTCTAGCAGCCTCCAGCCGATCGGGGTGGCATCAAATCTGAAAAAAATGCGATCCTCCTGGGATTTGGTCAACAGCCAGCCTTAGAGTGTGAGCTAGTGTCGCTAACGATCCGGGAAAGGATGATCTATGACTAAAGCCAGCTTTGCTGTGATTGGTTTGGCTGTGATGGGTGAGAATTTGGCCCTGAATGTCGAGCGCAATGGGTTTCCTATTGCTGTGTATAACCGCACGGCTGAGAAGACTGAACGATTCATGGCTGAGCGGGCTCAGGGTAAGCATGTCACCCCTACCTACTCCCTCGAAGAACTGGTTCAGAATCTCGAACGCCCTCGCCGGATCCTGATCATGGTCAAAGCGGGTAGTCCTGTGGACGCGGTGATCAATCAGCTGAAACCATTGCTCGAACCCGGTGATATTTTGATCGATGGTGGCAATTCCCTGTACACCGACACCGATCGCCGCTCCGATGATCTGGCCCCCACCGGGATCCACTTTGTCGGCATGGGGGTGAGTGGAGGAGAAGAAGGGGCACTGAATGGTCCGAGTTTGATGCCGGGGTGCAGTCAGGAAGCTTATCAAGCCATTGAACCCATCGTCAGCAAGATCGCAGCTCAGGTTGAGGATGGACCGTGTGTGACCTACCTCGGTCCCAAAGGGGGTGGCCACTACGTCAAGATGGTCCACAACGGCATCGAATACGGCGACATGCAACTGATCGCAGAGGTCTACGATCTGATGCGCCGGGGTCTCAACATGAGCACGGCGGAAATGCACGATGTTTTTCTGGAATGGAACACAACGGAGTTAGAGTCTTTCCTGATCGAGATCACAGCCCAGATCTTCCAGACCGCTGATCCGGATACTGGCAAACCCTTAGTTGATTTGATTCTGGACAAAGCCGGTCAGAAGGGCACAGGACGATGGACGGTGAAGGATGCCCTGGATCTAGGAGTCTCGATCCCGACGATTGATGCGGCAGTGAATGCTCGGATCTTGTCATCGATCAAGGAGGAGCGGGTAGCTGCAGAAGCCCAGATGCCGATCGAAACGGAAACCTTCAAAGGGGACAAGCGTGCGTTCCTCAACGATCTGCGAGCGGCTCTCTACTGTTCCAAGATCTGTTCCTATGCTCAAGGGATGGCTCTGATGCAGGCTGCTGCCAAAGAGCATACCTATGTTTATGACTTCAGCGAGATCCCTCGGATCTGGAAAGGAGGCTGTATCATTCGGGCCAAACTCCTGAGCCATATCCAAGCGGCATTCAAACGTCAACCGGATCTAACCAACTTGCTGCTCGATCAAGAATTTAAGCAAGCGATCCTGGATCGACATCTGGCTTGGCGCAGTGTGGTGGCGACGGCTTCCCGTATGGGCATTGCGATCCCTGCGATCAGTGCTTCCCTGGCCTATTTTGATAGCTACCGAACCGCCAACTTGCCGCAAAACCTGACCCAAGCCCAACGAGACTTTTTTGGAGCCCACACCTTCGAGCGCACCGATCGGCCTGGAGTCTTCCACCACGAATGGAATCAACCCGGTTAAGCCACCCCAACCTCCGAAGATCAATGTCCTAAAAGCGTAGCGATTCATCACTGGGTATGGATCCTTTTGTACTGTCCGAACGGTCTGCATGGTAACCGTTTGGGCAGTATGGTTCGTGGTGTGATATGAGTGGAGCATACGGATCCCTCACCCTCCTCCCTCCCTCCCATGCCTCTCTCTCTCAGTGCTCACACGATCCTGCTTGTGGATGGCTACAACATCATCGGCGCATGGCCACAACTGCGCAAACTCTCCCGTCGTGCTGATCTCGATCTAGCCCGAAACCAGCTGATCGAACTCTTGTCAAACTACGTAGCGTATCGAGAATATCAAGCGATCGTTGTGTTTGATGCCTACACTCAGCCCCAGCCTGCCACGCAGCTCCGATCACCCACCGGGATCGAGATCTATTTCACCAACTACGGCGAAACTGCGGATACGTTTATTGAACGGACCTGTGCCCAACTGCAGTGGGAGGAGTGTCGGGTACGGGTGGCAACCTCCGATCGCGTTGAACAATTAGTGATCACAGGCTACGACGCAGAAGGGATCTCAGCGGATCAACTGCTGGAAGAGGTTAAACAAGTGAATGACCAGATCCGTCGCGTGCAGTCCCGCACCCCAAAACCCAAACGGGGGATCGATCGATATCTGGATGCCAACACCCGCGATCGCTTAAGTCTCTGGCGGATCACAGGCAGCGATCCGATTCGATCTTGACGGTGAAGTATTGAGAGTACCTTGGAGGTCAAGTGCGATGATCATTAGACTCCCTACAATTTCTTCTCAAAAGTAGGTGAAGCAAGGATGGGACATATGGATCCAAGCTTGGGATAGCTCATGGAGGAACTAGACAAATCTCCCTATCCAGATAGGCCAAGTCAGGCGCAGATATTTGAGGCATCCCTTGGCCGAGGTGGAGAAGTAGTTCGAGGAGCAGCAATCACTCAAGCAGAGGCTGAACGGAGGAGGCAGAACGGAGAAGATGTGGTAGTGTGCGGAGCATCTCTCTCTGCAAACCGTAGGCTTGCTGGAGAGATCGAGAGGAATGCTAATGGCACTGCCAAACGATGTCCTCCACATGTCGGTGCTGGTTTACGTGCTCTTCCCCATTACCAACCGGATCCAAGACCTCCTGAGGGACATACCTTCTATGAAACACCCAACCGAAAGACTGTCTGATCAGGTCATGCATTTCTTTACTCCAGAACTGTACATACAGTTCAACTCATTAGATGATGAGATCGCTGATCAAGCTGGCGAAGCGTGGGAAGCTGCCCTCCAAAACTATCAACATCACCTTGAGAGAATCCGCCCTGCAATGCCTCCTCAGGTTACTATGATTTCGGAACTCAGTCTTCATGATGCTGAGATTCTGAAGTTGCAACAAGATGTGGAAGTCTTTCCACACTCTGGCTGGCCTCGGCGTTTGTATCCATATGTAGCAACTATTATCAACCTTAAGCAAGATAGGGAGTTTTTGACTCTGTTTTATATGCTTCATGATCAGACTCGTAGCTACTCTGCTAAGGATGGATGGCATTTTTCTAAGCTGCGAAAGCATTGGCTCTATGATGAGCTTGACACCCAAAGCAGCAAAGACAGCCTATTTCTTCATCGCATTTTATTTAGTGATGGAAGTGTGATTGAGATCCCATTCATCTCTGTGATTACGTCCAGCTTCAGGTTGCCAGAGGAAGATGAAAATGGGCTTAGCAGACAGATTGCTTAGATCTTCCCAAAACTGACTTAAGAGGCTTTCGATACTTCACCCTCCTTGTCTGCTTAGCTGCCATAGCCGATCGTTTTGATCCAAGTAGATCGCATACTCAGCTATTCAGTTTCTGATCGAATCTCTGCAACCAGGTGTTAGCCCATAGATCTGGGCACGCAGAGAAGACAGAGGAGGTCGTTAAACGAGAGATCTACAGAAACTGATCCAAAGATTGTTCCCTCTGACAATCGCGAAGCTGCCAGGTTCACAGCTAAAACAGAGCTGGGTCGTAAGCTCTGGGAGATCCGACAAGCCGCTCTACAACAGGGAGTGAGCACTCTGAGTCCTGCAGAAATCGAGAGAGAGCGCAGAACGTCGTGGTGATTGGTCTGTCTCTTGCGGCTATCTTTCCGGCAATCGGATCAGTTTTTGGCAGAATTGGAATGCTGTGCCCTATCCCCTAGCTATAATGCCCACTTCCCTTCCGTTCTCCTGGAAACGCCTGATCCTCAACTTGCTCACGTTGCTGGCCCTGATCGCCGCGTGTTTAGCCCTGTGGAGTAGTTGGTTTGAGCGGCCTCCCCAAACCCAGTTAGATCTGATCCAGACGAATCTGAGTCTGCAGGCGGAGCGAACGCTGGATGATCCGGAGTACCAATCGCTGGCCCGTGCCCTGCTAGGCACCGACGTGATCGAGACCGCCACCAATCGCTACAAACAGGCCACTGAACAACTGACCGTCCAGATCGATCGTCTCAAGCAGGTGACTCAGTTCCCTGAAGATCCTCAGCCTCCTGCAGATCTCCAAAATCCAACTTCGACGTTACCAGACCCAGTCCCTGGATCAGAGCTGATCTCTAGAGATCCCCGTCTCATCACCCTCCAGCAAGAATTGGATGCCTTAAACCTCCGCACCGGGATGCTGGTGGCCTATGCTGACGATCAAGAGGCCGCTCAACCCTATTGGCAAGCCATCCAAACTCCTGAGATCCAATCCACGATGAACGTTGTGCGTGGGTTATGGGCCACCCCTCGCCGGATCTTGCCGGATGCTGAAGTCCAGATCCGAAACCAGTTGGACGGTTGGTTTGAGGCAGCAGCATTACAGCGTCTGTTGAATTTGCAACAACGGATCGATGCGCTCAATACCCTCACCCTGGAACAAGAAGAAGTAGCTGTCTCAGCTCTGGGTCGCCTGACGGTGGTCGCAGGGATGCCTGTGATCGGGGGTCTCCTAGGACTTGTGATCTTACTGGGATGGATCGGTTGGATCGTCTGGAAAAAGCAGCCGATTCTGGGGCCAGCTTGGGAGCAGGTTCCTTGGACTGGAGTGGAAATTCAACAGGTTTTGACCGGATGGTTTGTAGGCTTTTTGGGGCTGAGTTGGATTGTCCCTCAGATCTATGTCACTAGCTTGGGGATCCCAGCCGGACAGCTCAACTATTGGCAACAAGCCTTGCAACTGTTCCTGACCTACGTGAGCGGGGCCATGGTGGGTTTAATCTTGATTTACGGAGTGACTCGCCGCTTTCGTCCCTGGCCTGCAGATCTGCTACGGATCCGCGTGTTCGATAGCTGGCCTCTCTGGGGGATTGCAGGTTATCTAGTAGCGATTCCGTTAGTGGTGATCGCAGCAGCCATCGCTGAGCTATTGCTTCCCCAGGGAGGAGGGGGAAATCCGATCTTGCCCTTGATCTTGGAAAGTCAGGGCTGGGGGCCTCGAATCCTGATTATGCTGGTGGTTTCCGTGTCAGCTCCGTTATTTGAGGAGATCTTGTTTCGCGGCTTTTTTCTGACAGCCTTAACTCGCTATATGCCGATGTGGAGTGCAATTGGCTTAAGTGGAATCGTGTTTGCGGTGGCCCATTTGAATTTATCCGATCTGCTGCCCCTGGCAACCTTAGGGATCCTTCTTGGTGTGATCTATAGCCATAGTCGCAACTTGTTGGCCCCGATCCTCTTGCATAGCTGTTGGAATACGGGTTCTCTTTTGGCTCTCTTGATCCTGGGGCGTGGATAGATGGCTCCAGAGAAAGCTTGGAGGTGCTGCTGGGTTGGCTGCAGCAAGAAGACGATGCTTGTGATCAGCTGCTAAGCCCGAAGATGCCTATGTGTGTTTTGGATGGGATCGTGTCACTCCGCGACCTGTTTTAACATGGTGGCAGCGGGTTCAGGGATGGGTTGCAACTTGAAATCATGAGTTCCTACACTCACCATCATGGTCTGAGCGTCAACCAACGGAGTTTCAGCTGCACCCTCTTGATGATGCAGAAATTGATAGTTGAACTTAAAGCTAAACCCTGAAACTTCGGTCACCCAAATCACCATATTGAGATACTGCCCTAAGCGAGCCGGACGTTGGTAGTTGAGGGTTGCTCGTGCCACCACCAAGATCACTCCTTCCTCTTGTTTAGCCGAGAGATCAAACCCGTAATGGCTAAAAAACTCACAACGCCCTAACTCCATCCACCGCATGTAGGTTCCGTAGTAGACGATCCCAGCACTATCGGTATCAGCATAGTAAACCCTTAACGGAATCACAAAACGATCAGTCACAGACACCTCTACAAAGTGGATCATGATTTTGCTCACAGTGAGATCATGTTCTGGCTTCAAGATCCCATCTGTCCTTATCTGAGCCTATTGGGAGATGGAGTTTCTGAAGCTGATCGGAGTCTATCAGCATCTTTCTGAGTTTAGAGACATGGCTAGCGGCACTCTAATGTCTCACGAGTAGCTCGGCCTGTTTTGGGATTGACGCCAGAGGCAGTCTCACAAAGGCGCTTGAGGGTATCCCGCCGCAGCAGAGCCCCCGTAAAGTCGGCTCCCTCGATCTGAGTTTGCTCCACCTGAGCTAGCCACATAGTGCTGTCTTCCAAGATCGCGCCGCGCAGATCGGCTCCTGACAAGTTGGCCATATCTAGCGAACTGGCCGTTAGATCAGCATTTTGGAGGTTAGCTTTGATCAGATTAGCTCCGAAAAACTCAACCCCCACAGCCCGACTATCGCTGAAATCGGTTTGGCGCAAGTTAGCTTTGTTGAAGGTAGAAGCTGTCACATCCTGGCCTGCAAAGTTGAATCCCTGCAGATCCCGCTTGGTGTAGTCTTCGGCAGCCGCTGGGAAGGCTGTCCAACTTAAGGTCAACGTGATCAAAAGCCAGAGGGTTACACAGATGCGTAAAATCTGGGAGGATCGAGTGGATAGCATAAGCCGATTCGATAGTGAATAGAGTGGATCGTTAGCACCCTCTAGGCTATCAGCCTTTGCGAACCGTTGTGGAGTTTTCTCCGAATCATGGCATCTTCCAAGATCGAACTCACCCCCCGCACGCGACAGCAAGTGACAGGTCATGCTGGGGAAATGTTGGTGTGTCAGCAGCTACGGGCACAAGGGTGGCAGATCGTGGCGCAGCAGTGGCGCTGTCGTTGGGGGGAGATCGATATTATTGCTCGTGGAGAGCGGGTTCTAGCCTTTATTGAAGTCAAAACTCGCCAATCGGGAAGCTGGGATCAGGAGGGACGCTTAGCCGTGGATCGGCGCAAGCAACGTAAACTGATCCGGACAGCCGCTGAATTTCTGCAACGGTTCCCCTCTCTGGCAGATCTAGAGTGCCGTTTTGATGTGGCGTTAGTGGAACACCGATCTGGTCCAGCCCATTCGACCTCAGGGATCCAGGATCAGTCTCAGGTTATGGTGTTGGACTACATTGTTGAGGCATTTGAAGTCGAGGGAGGTTAGGGCTGGCTTGGTGAAGGCTCAAAGTAGACTATCATAGAGGCGCTTTGCTTCCGATCCTCCACGATCTATCTTGCTATGCATGTTGAATTTCAGATCTTTCGCCAATTACCGCCTGATCCACCCATGATGCAGTTGTTTCAGCTGGAGACCTCACCAGGGGCCACGATCTTGGACTGCCTAAATCAGATTAAGTGGGAACAGGATGGGACACTCGCCTTTCGCAAAAATTGTCGGAATACGATCTGCGGGAGTTGCGCCATGCGGATCAATGGTCGAGCAGCCCTGGCCTGTAAACAACATGTTGCCGAGGAGATCCAACCAGGGAAACCGATCGTGATTGCTCCTTTGGGTAACTTGCCTGTACTTAAAGATCTTGTGGTGGATATGCAAGACTTTTGGCAGAACTTAGAGCAGGTTGATCCGTATGTCAGTCGGGCGGCGCGACAGATGCCCCAGCGCGAGTTTCGGCAATTGCCTTCAGAACGAGATCGTCTCAATCAAGTCAGTAATTGTATTCTCTGTGGGGCTTGTTATTCCGATTGCAATGCTCGTGAAGTGAATCCTGACTTTGTGGGGCCTCATGCGCTGGCGAAAGCTAATCGTTTACTGTTGGATTCACGCGATCAAAATCATCTAGAGCGGTTAGAGCAACACAATAGTCAAGCTGGTGTTTGGGGCTGCACCCGGTGTCTGAATTGTAATGTGGTTTGCCCGATGGAGGTTGCACCCCTTGATCAGATTACCCAGATCAAGCAACGCATCTTAGCCGCCTATCCCCGTTCAGGCCAGATCCCCAATCTCAGCCGATCGGTTCGCCACCGCCGGACTCTGGTGGATCTGGTGCGCCGAGGGGGATGGATCGATGAACGTCGATTTGGGGTAGAAGTGGTCGGCAATCAAGGGCGTGATCTAGGCGGATTGTTGAGTTTAGCCCCGCTAGGTGTGCGGATGTTGGCGAAAGGCAAGTTTCCCTTCCGCTTCAAAGCCTCGTCAGGGACTCAAACTGTTCAACGTCTGATCGACCTGGTTCGGGCTCAATCTCGATCAGGAAGGCGCTAGATAGCTCTCCGATTGTCCTAAAGCCATAGCTAGAGTTCTGGAAACTAGGGATCCTTATTTAGACCGATCCCTCACTTTTCTTGCACTATAGTTCATCAATAGTTTATCAATAGTT
>CAZONZ010000029.1:0-2813 GCA_964581005.1 uncultured bacterium | reverse complement strand
CAACAGCTTCGATGACTGGACTCAGATCCAAGGTTGATCGCTAATGAGGAAATTATTCTGGCTGTTTGTTCCTGTCTTAATCTGGATTCCCGCTTGCGGGAGCTGGTTGAATGCGAGTCGGCTACATACCATGAATCAGTGTGAATCGTGTGATCTCGTCAGGGCTAAACTGGCAGAGGGACGCCTAGATCAGGCTTTTCTGCCGCAAGCGAGTTTGAAAGAAGCGAATTTGATTGAAGCGAATTTAAGCCAAGCCAATCTGAGTGAAGCCGACCTAACCAGGGCCTATCTGATCGGTGCAAACTTAACTCTGGCCACACTTAGAAACGCCATTTTGATCGAAGCCGATCTGCGGGATGCTACCCTTCGACGAGCCAGCTTGCGTGAAGCCGATCTCTCTCGTGCCCGACTCAATCGAGCGAATCTAGAAAACGCGGATCTCAGTTTCGCCAATTTGCAGGAGGCCGATCTTCGAGATGTGGATCTGAGCCGGACGATCTTGACAGGAGCCATACTACAAGGAGCCTATTATGATACAGATACCCGCTTCAACCCAGGCTTAAATCCAGAGTTGCGGGGACTTCAACGAGTGGATTAAACCTTTATCCAGATCCCTTCTCAATCTAGACCATGGATCTGAATCGACTTGGCTCAGTAAACCAACCCTCATCACGATGGACCAGCGATCACTCAAGCTAATCACTCAAGCTAGGAGATCAATGAACATGCAACCTTCCTCCTCAGAATGGATAGCGACCCCGTCGTCTTCGGCTCCTGTAGCTACTGCCGATCCTCACGATCACGACCTCAACGATCATCAAGATCATCACGTCCTGTTGCCTCATGGGGAGCACCTGTATCTACATCGGTGGGTGAGTCCGGATCCGGTTGGGAGTGTCATGCTGCTCCACGGCAAGGGAGATTATGGAGGGCGGTTTGAGCAGGTCGGCACACGATTATCCCAATCCGGGTGGTCAACCTATGCACCCGATATGCCAGGATTTGGCCGATCGCCTGGGAAACGAGGCTGGATCCGCCGATTTGCAGAGTATTTACAGGATCTTGAGAGTGTCCAAGCTCAGGTGCAGGCCCAGCTTTGGGGAGGCTACAGCACCGGCGCGAATTTGGCTGTGGAGTATGCCCTACAGCATCCTGATCAGGTGCGAGGACTAATCTTGGTCGCCCCCGCCTTTCGGATTGATCACAGCGTCACCCCCTGGAAGTATCTGATGCTCCAAGTGGTTGAGAAGATCCTGCCAGACTACGTCATCTACAGCCACTACACCCCTAGTGTGGTGACCTCGGATCCAGACCAACAGGAAAAGCTAGCCCAGGATCCCTGGATGACAGGCATGACACGAGCCCGATTTGTTGCGGAAATAGCTCGGAGTGGTCGTGATTGCATTCGTGCTGCTGGACGTTTAACCATGCCAATATTGGTGATCTACTCCCCAAACGATCGCGTGGTGAATTCAGCAGGGGTGATCGACTTTGCTGCACCGATCGAAGCCAAAGGCGGCGACATCACCCTCTTAGCGTTTCCAGAGTCCCGTCATGATCTGCTGCACGATATTTCCGCCCCCGCCATTGAGACCGCCATCTTGGAATGGATCAGCAAGAAGATACCCCATTAGCCAACTTGAATAAGCTGAATTTAGACGTAGGATTGTAAGTCGTTTGTAATCGGATCGTTGTGTTTAGTTACATCCGTTATATTTCGATCCAATACATGGGCAAAACTGGAAGCAATCCTAAAGAAATCGGTGTTTTGGATCGGGATGCGAGAGAAAGAGGAAATCAGATCAGGCCCAAACGTCAGACTGTTGCAGGTGGAGGTAGAGGGATGCGAGACAGCTTAGTTCAAGCCATCCGCCAGCGCGATCTGCAGCAAGCGACGTATGTGATTGAGCAACTCCAGCATCAAATGAGTCAAGAGGCCATTCGGAAAATGATCTTTGTGGCGATCGAGCGTCTAGCCTGGGATGAAGGCGATCCGTCTGCCGCCCAATGGATCTTGCGCCACTCCAGCCACTGGTCCAGGCATTAACCAACCTCCTGCCTATCGTGAACCCCTTCCCCATCAATCTCTATCACCCTAGCCCCAGTGCTTCGATCCCAGCCGAGTGAAGCAGAGTCGTGGTGGCAGCAGCATCTAGATCCGCAGCCAGGATCACGGGATTAGCAGGGTTGAACGGGGCTTGCAGCCGCTCCAAGGAGATGAAGCGAGCTTGAGCTTGGATCACAGGTTGGTTGGGATCGGAGGGAGTGGCTCGCACCAGGGAACTGCTGAAGCCTCGAAAGATCAAGATGGTATCGGGTTCTCCGTCCTGTTCAACCTCAACCCGCAGAGCTTCCTGAGGCACTAACTGGGTATAGCGCTCTAACGCCAACGGCCAGCTCAGATGTTCCATCGATCCCTCCTTTCAGCCACAGCTAAATTCAACATCCTTATCAAAATAGTTGATCATGGGAAAGGGTAGCTAGGGATTGAAAGCTTGGTCTGGCAAAGTAGTAGCCCTGGAATAATTCGATCCCAAAGTCCTGTAAAGTCCGAAGTTCTTCATACGTTTCAACCCCCTCCGCAATCGGTGTGATCTCCAAGTCCCGACAGACCTGCGCAATGGCCTTGACAATCACCTGCCGCTTCCGATCCTGATGGATATCCCGAATCAACATCATGTCCAACTTGATCAGATCGGTTGCCAATTCAGCCAGAACATTTAACCCTGAATAGCCTGCGCCAAAATCATCGATCGCAGTCTGAAACCCACGCCGCTTGTACTCTTGAATGATCCCCTGCAAATGGGGCAGAT
>CAZONZ010000028.1:0-18371 GCA_964581005.1 uncultured bacterium | reverse complement strand
CACCCCCCCTCGCTCCAACACCGACTGGATCAACCCCGATGATCTGCCCGATAGCATTATGGTTTTGATCTACCAGCGCGGCGGCCAAGAAGGGATCCATACCCTCCAGCTCCAGGGAGTTGATTATGTGCTGGGGTTTGAGAACATGTTTGCCGCTCGTAAGTATGGACAACGCTTGGCCCAAAGTGGACTCCCCAAACCCAAGGTTGAGCGATTTGAAACCCAAGAGATCTTGGAATTCTGCCAAGCCTCAGGCCACAGCATCATGGTGATCCCAGAATCAGAAACCTTTGAGCCACCGGAGGCACGAACCGATACGATCCAGGATTGGGACTCGCATTAATCGCAATCCAGCAATGCAGGCTGCAATGGTCTGGATCCAGAGCCCTTGCACTTCTCCGATCTCATCGCTGATTTCAGCAATACGGCAGGCAATATCAATGACTGAGGCTAACAAAATATCCATTCAGGAGTTTAGCGAGATCATGCGGGCAGACTTAGATGCCTGTAGTGAGGCTTATCAAATCCTGAGTGAGTACAACCGGCTGAAGCGGCAACGCTGGATCTTGATCGGGCTCACGCTCTCACTAGCCTTTTTGATTGGGAGCTTGACCTTTGCCGTTGTGCGCAGCCAATTGATTAACTGGGTTGGGTTTGGCCTTGCGCTGTTGATCTTCTTAACGGGAGCGTTGTTGATTCTGCGGATGAATCTGCGCTTGGAGCGATCGGTGACCCGAACCCGCAGCCGTTGGGAGCAAGCAGGTCTAGAAGCCTGTCCTATCCCGATCATGCAATTGGCAACGAACTTAGCCCAGAAGGTGATCGATTACAATCTCCTGGCCGATCGCTTAGCTGAACTCCAAACAGGCAATTATTGGCGCGAATTTCGACAGCTGAGTTCGTCGGAGCTGGCCTATATTGAGTCAACCTTCAACAAGGTCCGGTCTGAACTGATCGCGGGTCTCCAGATCTGCCGACGTCTCATTGATGATCCTAATGCCCAGGTATCGGATCTGCTCACCAAGCAAGTGGTCTCACGCGACCAAGTCTTAGTTGAACAGTTCACCGCGAAGACGATCACGTCCAATCACTATCTCAACTTGGCCAAGTCTTTAACCGATATGGAAGGGGATATCCAAGTCCAATTGCGCCCCTGGGCAGGCCGATCCGGAACCGCTTGATCTGAGGAACTTGACAGGATCCTTATAGGATCCATATCCATATCCATAGACAATGGAGGATCCCACTAGGAGGATCCCCCACATTAGGTAATTGGCAAGAGATGTTTTTGGCCTAACAGACGATCAACGGCGCAGTAGCTCCATCAGATCATTCTCAAACACCAGTTCCATCCGATCGCCTCGGAAGCGGGTCACACAATACTCGATCACCTGAGCGTTCTGGCCCACGTTCACAGCCTCAGTTAGCAGGATCGGGGCATTGAGCGGCAGTTCCAGCAGTTGGGCGTCTTGGGGCTTGACGTTGCGGGCTGACACGCGGGTGGAGCGACGCAGGTGATCATAGCCGTAGATCTCGCGGAACATCTTGGAGATGGATGTGGCGTACTGGCAGTGGTGCAGGATGTTGGGCAGGCGGCTGCAGGGGAAATAGCGGGTGGCGACATCGATCGGTTCACCATCGGCTAGCCCTAAGCGCTCCATCAGCACGACAGGTTCTCCCGGCTTGATTTCCATCTCCCGTGCGATCGTAGCGTCGGCAGGGATGGCAATCACTCGGATCAGTTTGTAGCTGGCGATCCGGCCTTGGGCGCGCAGGGTTTCGTTGTAGCGAACTCGCTTGCCGATTGGATAACGGATGGCTGTGGTGGCCACAAACATGCCGCGACCCTGATCCACACGGATCTGGCCCTCACTTTTGAGTAAACTCACGGCCCGTCGGAGGGTGTGGCGGTTGACCCCAAATCGCTCGGCTAGCTGGGCTTCGGTTGGCAGACGCTCACCAGGCTTGTAAACCCCCTGGCGAATGCTGCGGCGCAACTCATTGGCGATCTGGGCGTAAATGGGCAGGGATTGTTGGGGTGAAGTCATATCGGTGCTCAGTAACAAAGGAAACTGTTTAGAACTCTATTACGGTTTGCTCACTTTGGGCAATAATCTTAGTCTACAAGATGCAATTCTAGATATCTACACGACTAAATACTATTGTAGATCAGACATATAGCTTAATTTTGGCTCAACCCAGTCAGCGTGGGGTTGCGCGAAGGCTCAACCCTGTTGGAGATCCTTAGTGATCGGCTCAGATTGAGCTGGAACCATCGAGAAAAATTTAGGCAAAAACCTGCTTGAGTTCCAAATTACTTGGGATCAGAATAGCTAGAGGTTGGGCTGGAGTGGGTATGAATGAGCGGCAGATCTGGATGGCTATCGTGGCCAAAGCACCTTTAGAAGATCTCGAAACCAAGTGGTCAAGCTTGACAGCAAGGAGAGCACTACCGAACTGGACCTGGATCCGTCCTCCAGAAATTGGCTTAATCATGATCCGCAGTTGTGCTGAACGTCAGGGCCAACCGTTTCATTTAGGCGAGATCCCAATCGCTCGCTGTGGGGTCCAAATTCAGCCGGATTCTGCTGGGGATCCTGTGATGGGGTTTGGCTATGTGGCAGGTCGATCCAAGCGTCATGCAGCCTTGGCAGCCCTAGTGGATGGATTGATGCAACTGTCGGATTGGCACGATCCAGTTTGGGATGAAGTGCTCGAACCGCTCCAGATCGAAGCTGCTGATCGGAAAGCCCAACACCAACGCCAAACAGCGGCAACTCAGGTGAATTTTGTGACGATGCGTCGGGGGGAAGGATAATGCCCTTGATCACGCCCCTGCAAGGTTTTCCCCATCCGGTCTATGACGCCCAGCGTAGCTTCCGGATCTTGTTGGATGCAATGGCTCAACCTGGCTGGCCGCGTGCGCTCCCGGTTGGATTAGAGCCGCCTGGATCGATGTTTAGAACCACAGCCGCTGCTTGTTTGACGTTGCTGGATCTGGAAACACGGGTTTGGCTGCAGCCGGGATGGGAGGCGTCGGTCCGAAGCTGGTTGGGGTTTCATACGGGTTGTCGGATGATCGAGGATCTGGATGAGGCTGATTTTGTGTTGATTGGGGATCCTGCGACCATGTTGCCCCTTTCTGAGTGGAATTGGGGGAGTTTGGCGGAACCCGAACACTCAGCCACAGGGTTCATTCAGGTTCGCACGTTCGGAGAAG
This sequence comes from uncultured bacterium, assembly GCA_964581005.1. Lineage (GTDB taxonomy): Bacteria > Cyanobacteriota > Cyanobacteriia > Thermostichales > Thermostichaceae > CAZONZ01. The sequence goes on along the minus strand of CAZONZ010000028.1, from coordinate 15,151 downwards.
GGATCCCCGTTACACTGAAGGGGCCGGGAATTCCAACGCAGCGACGGTTCGCGATCTCTGATCTCTCTCTCCAGTTTTGGCGGGAGTGGCAAGATCAAACTCAGGCGTATCCACAGGGTCTGGATCTGTTTTTGTTGACCCCCGATCAGGTTGTAGGATTACCCCGGACGAGCAAGGTGGAGATCGAGTCTAACCAGGGAGTCTAGGGTATGTCTTATGTGGCGGTTAAGGGGGGGGAACAGGCGATCCGAAATGCAGAGATCCTCTTACAGGCACGGCGGCGGGGGGATCGGCAGGTGGCGGAATTGTCGCTGGATCAGATTCAACAGCAGCTGGCTTTGGCCGTCGATCGGGTGATGGCAGAAGGCAGTTTGTATGATCCCGAATTGGCGGCGTTAGCGATTAAGCAGGCTTGGGGCGATCTGGTTGAGGCGATTTTTCTGGTGCGGGCTTATCGAACAACTCTGCCGCGTCTCTACACCAGTGAGCCTTTGGTGACATCTCAGATCACGTTGCAGCGGCGGATCTCTGGGATCTTCAAAGATGTGCCTGGAGGTCAATATCTGGGATCAACCTTTGACTACACTCACCGTTTATTAGATTTTACGTTGGCAGCGGAAGGGGATGATCCTGGCGTTGCACCGGAGGCGGATCCTGGGCCGATCACCCAGCCCCATTCGGATCGAGGGAAGCATTGGCCTCACATAACCGAGTTTTTAGAACGGGAAGGGTTGCTGCAGGTGCCAAGACCGATGGGGCAAGTGGATCCCCAGAGGGAGAGATTGAGTGAGCGAGCCCATGAATCGGAGGATCCCCAGCTGGAGGTATTGAGTGATCGATCGGATGATGGATCGAAAGATCACCAGAGTCAAAAGGATCGGGAGGATCCCAAAGATCAAAAGGATCCCAAAGATCAAAGCGGCTTGGGGGCTCCAGCAAATCGGCCTGTTTTCGATCTAACCCGCCAACCGTTGACGTTCCCAGTGGATCGGGATGCTCGTTTGCAAAATCTGGCCCGTGCCGATGAAGGGTTTCTGCTCAGCCTTGCCTATGCCACGCAACGGGGATATGGAGATTCTCATCCGTTTGCAGGAGAGATCCGGGTGGGCGAGGTGGAGGTTGTGATCTGTCCAGACGAGCTTGGTTTTGAGGTGGTGATTGGAGAGATCACGATCACGGAAGTCGATATGGTCAACCAATTCCAGGGCAGCCAGGATCAGCCACCCCAGTTCACACGCGGTTACGGCTTGACCTTTGGCCACAATGAACGTAAAGCAATGGCTATGGCTCTAGTCGATCGATCGATGCGTGCGGAAGAGTTTGGTGAACCGATCCAAGGCCCTGCCCAGGATGTTGAGTTTGTGCTCCTCCATTCCGATAACGTTGAAGCCCAAGGCTTTGTCCAACACTTGAAGCTACCCCACTACATCGATTTTCAAGCAGAGCTCAACCTGATCCGCAGCTTACGGCAGCACCAAGGGATCTCGTCTCAATCTCGATCCTCGTCTCCAAGCCAGAACACCCCTGATACTCAACCCGGATCTTCAGGTTCGTCTGTGCCTCATGGATCGAATGGATCTCAAGCTTTGACTCCTCCGACTGCTGAGACTCCTTCAGGATCAGCCTCCTCCGAGCAAACGCTAACCAAGCCCTGTGTGGAGGTTTAATCATGGCCTCATTCAGCCATCAGGCTCAAGATCCATTGAACTTACCTACGGATCAAGCAACAGGCTTCAATTTCGCCTACTTGGATGAGCAAACCAAACGATCGATCCGACGCTCCTTGCTCAAAGCGGTAGCCATTCCAGGCCATCAGATCCCCTTTGCCTCCCGCGAAATGCCGATGCCCTACGGCTGGGGTACAGGTGGGATCCAAGTCACTGCTTCGATCATTGGCCCTACCGATGTCTTGAAAGTGATTGATCAGGGCGCGGATGACACCACCAACGCTGTCAATATTCGGCGTTTCTTCTCGAAGGTCTGCGGAGTTGAAACCACCACGGTTGCGGCCAATGCCACGATCATGCAAACTCGTCACCGAATCCCAGAAACTCCATTAAAAGCAGGCCAGATCGTGGTCTATCAAGTCCCGACTCCAGAACCCTTGCGGTGGCTGGAACCGTCTGAATCGGAAACCCTCAAAATGCATGCTTTACTAGAATACGGATCTATGTACGTCAAACTTTATGAAGACATCACTCGTTTTGGTCATATTGCAACGGCTTATGATTACCCGGTTATAGTCCACGATCGCTATTTAATGAGTCCCAGCCCGATCCCTCGTTTCGACAACCCGAAACTCGATCAAAGTCCAGCCTTACAGCTATTTGGTGCAGGTCGAGAAAAACGGATCTATGCCCTTCCCCCTTATACCAACGTTAAAAGTCTTGATTTTGAAGATCATCCGTTCACGATCGAATCTTGGGATCAAGCCTGTGCCTTTTGTGGATCAACCAAGAGCTATTTGGATGAAATTGTGATCGATGATCAGGGCAGTCGCTTGTGGATCTGTTCGGATACAGACTACTGCCAACAGCAACAGGAGAAGCAAACGATCCAACAGGAATCTGAAGGATCTTCCAAAGCTACTCAAATGTCAGGATCTCAATAATTCAACCCAAAGGATCGAAACCATTATGGATCCATTACTCATTGTGCGTGATCTGCAAAAACAGTTTGCCAACGTGACCGCTTGTGATCAGATTTCCTTAGATCTGTATCCCGGCCAAGTCTTAGGGATTGTCGGTGAATCCGGATCAGGAAAAACAACTCTACTGCGATTGATCAGTAGCTCTATCCCAGCTGATCACGGATCGATCATCTATGTCAATCGGGCTGGAGATCGGTTGGTGATGGATCAGGTTTCGGAAGCCTTCCGACGGCAACTCTTACGCACTGAATGGGGCTTAGTCCAACAAAATCCGCGTGATGGGTTACGGATGAATGTCAGTGCCGGAGCCAATATTAGCGAGCGGTTGATGGATATTGGGATCCGTCACTATGGCCATCTGCGACAAGCGGCTGTCTACTGGTTAGACCAGGTTGAGATTGATTCCAGCCGGATCGATGATCTGCCGATTACCTTTTCGGGGGGAATGCAGCAACGCTTACAGTTAGCACGGGTGTTGGTGACTAAACCGCGACTAGTGCTTATGGACGAACCTACGGGTGGACTAGATGTCTCTGTTCAGGCTAAGTTACTGGATCTAATTCGATCGATGGTCCGAACGCTACATCTGAGTGTCATTCTAGTAACCCACGATATGGGAGTTGTCCGATTATTGGCTCATCGTTTATTTGTTATGCATCGAGGTCAAGTGGTTGAGTCTGGGTTAACGGATCAAGTCCTGGATGATCCGCAGCATCCTTATACTCAATTGCTGGTTAATGCAACGTTGACCCCATGACCTTTTTGACAGATCTATTCGATACACCCTCATGACCGTTAAATAGGGCGGGCTGTCTTAATCCTGTCGAGGACTTTGTTAATCTGGTCACTAGCCTGAGGTTATGGGAGGAACTCACGTGACAGCGTTCGATTCGATCCTGAGGCTGAGGCATGAACATTGAGATCACTCATCAGCTCTAGGAGGTTCCCATGATCGCTCAACCACACCTTCAGATGACTGTGCAGGAGTACCTCGCTCAGGAACGCCAAGCTCAGATCAAGAGTGAGTACATTGAGGGTGAAGTGGTCGCCATGACTGGGGCCAGCCGTAAACACAACCTCATCGTTGTCAATCTGGTTAGCAGTCTCCATCGTCAACTTCGCTCCAGACCCTGTGAGATTTATTCAGCCGATATGCGAGTCGCTGTCGATCAGGCTGAGTTCTACACGTATCCTGATATCGTCGTCACCTGTGAGGATCCTCAGTTCCGAGATGACCAATTAGACACTCTCCTTAACCCCACCCTGATCGTGGAGGTCTTGTCCCCTTCCGCCTCATCCTATGACCGAGGTGAAAAGTTTCGTCGCTATCGTCAACTCCCCTCCCTCCAGGACTATCTGATCATCTCCCAAGAGCAAGCCAGTATCGAGCACTATCAGAGACAAGGAAAGTCAGAATGGACCCTAGTGGATATCGAAGGATTAGCGTCACAGATCGTTCTGCCCTCAATCCAGTGTCAGCTGCTCCTACAAGACATTTACGAGAAAGTGAGTTTCAACAGTTGAGGGAACGACGGCGAGCCATGACGGACAGGCAGAGCAGCATTCGGGGATCAAAGAAATTCACTATGTAACGGGAGAAAAACACTATTGGCTGACTTCAGCATCGTCAGCGACAACTTCTGAACACAAGACAAAGCCTGTGATCGAACTTCCTCCTGTCCAATACTTTGATCTCATCTCCTAACCTCATCGAGATCTCAATGTGATCTATAGCCGTCTAATTTGAAACGTGAGATCCTGCAGGAGTCTTCAGCTTCGAGGGTTTTCCCAGGGCGCAAGCCGGATCACCACCTTCTCACTTTTGATCTCTGATTGTTATATCTTGATCAGTCGCGTTTAATCTTAGGAGGGTGTTCTGGTAAGATCCCTTGAGGGCGAGTGAGCAAAATGATCTCTAGAAGGATCCCGATCAGCATAATTCGGAGGGCTCCAGCTCGTGTAACCCACTCAGCGGGTAACGATCCGGTCAGAAATTCGGTTCCAGACCAGACCCCCCAGATCACGAAGGCTCCTAAAAGAGCGCCGCGATTATTGCCACTGCCGCCTGCGATCAGCATCACCCACACCATGAAGGTGGCAAATTCAGGTTGAAAGGCTTCAGGGCTGATAAATGAGACAAAGTGAGCATAGAGGGCTCCGGCGAGCCCCATGGCCATTGCGCCTAACACAAAGGCTTGGAGTCGAAACTTCAGCACACTTTTACCTGCTGCCATGGTTGCAGGCTCATCTTCCCGGATCGCTCGCAACACTCGGCCCCAAGGGGATCGATAGGCACGCTCATTTGCCAGGAAAAGCACCACGACAACGATCAAAACTAAACCCAGAAATAGCAGTGTATCGCCACCTTCGATCCAACCTGCAAAGGGCCTGGGAATACCTGCAATTCCACGTACCCCATTGGTCAGCCATTCTTCGTTTTTGAGGATCAATCGCACGATCTCAGCGATTCCAATCGTGGCAATGGCGAGATAGTCCGATCGGAGGTTTAAGGTGATCACCCCCACTCCAAAGGCTAGGGTGCCTGCGAGAGCCATCGCCATCAGGAGACCCATGATTAGAGGCAGATCAAACCCACCCACATGACTGGGCGTTTCAGTGGTAGTGACAATCGCACTGGCATAGGATCCGACGGCAAAAAAGGCTCCAACACCAATATTCAAGATCCCCACGTAGCCCCACTGAATATTCAAGCCCAGCGCCAGGATCGCATAGATCCCCACCAGGCTGAAAAAGAAGATCAAGTAGCTCAGCCATCCCGTAATCTCGATCATGATCGTCCTCCAAACAACCCTGTAGGCCGCACGATGAGCATGATCACCAGAATCCCAAAGGCAACAGCGGATTTATAAGCCGGTGAGATCACTAAGGTTGAGAGTTCTTCTGAGATCCCAATCACTAATCCCCCTGCGATTGCCCCGTAGGGTTTCCCAATTCCACCTAGGATCGCTGCCGCAAAAACAGATAGCAAGAGCCGCCAACCCATCGTGGGATGTAAACGAGTATCCAAACCCAAAAAGACCCCAGCCGCACAAGCCATAACCGCACCGATCACCCAAGTCCAGATCACCACTCGTTCTGTATCGATCCCAGTGATCCGAGCCAGATCCACATTATCGGCCATCGCTCGCATTGCTTTGCCGATCCGGGTTCGCTGCAAAAACACGTGCAAACTGAACACCAGAAGTGCAGCACCAACGATGATGACGATCTGATCTGGCTTAATCCGTAATCCAGCAACAACCCACGGCAGTTGGATCCCGCTGCGGTAGACCTGACTATCCGGTCCCCAGATCAGTTGGATGAGGCTGCGCACGATTAACGCGATCCCAAAGGAGGAGATCAGGAGAATGACAGGGGGTTGACGGCGGAGACGACGATAAACCAACAGATCAATGATCACAGCAGCACCCACGGTTCCGACTGCTGCCAACATCAGGCTCACCCCGATCGGGAGTCCTAACCCCACACCAACGAAACCGAAATAGGCCCCCAACGTCATCAGATCACCGTGGGCAAAGTTGGCAAAGCGGAGGATCCCAAAGGTGAGGGAAACACCGATCGCCCCCAACGAGAGGACACTGCCCAGCACGATCCCATAAAGCAACAATTGCAAACTACTGAGCACAAACACTCCTTTTCGTTTTGGATCAGAATCGAGTTTCAAATTCAACCGAGGCTGAATCATTGCCTCGAAGGTCGGTACTAAATCGGGTTAAGGTATTCGGTCCGAGTTGATAGCGGAAATTATAGCGAGTGGGCTGGAAGGAATCCGTCAGGTTTTGTTGAGCTGAAACCGACAAATCGGGACCCAGATCCTTACCGATTTCCAACCCTAAACCGACCGAAAAGCGATTGGGGGCATCGGTGGAGACCTGCGGGATCGGCGCTAATCGGACGTCATCTACACCCAAGTTGTCCGTGATCACCGTTTGGAAATTGGACACGATGGCCGATCCAGCAAGTCCTGTGACAGGACCGCTTCCCAACAGAGCTAAGGCGTTTTGACCCAAGAGTGCTACGATCTCTTCTTCCGATCGAGGTGGGTTACTGGTAATGGCGAGGGCAGATAGATCGGGATCACTAACACTTAGCTCGCTGGCTCGACCTTGAACTGTAGCAAAGATATCGATCGTCTGCTGGGTGCCAACTGCCGGATTTGCAGCAGGATCAAAAGGAATGAGATCATTATTATTTTGGAAGAACTCGGTGACTTTGGTGGTGAGACGGAGATCCAGAAATGGATCCAAACCATTGTCGAGATCAAAAACGGCTCGATTGGGGCGACTTCGATCTAGTCGGAAGCTTGCCAGAGGCAGGTTAATCCCACCCCGTTCGAGCTCGATCGTGCCAGCAGGTTGAAGATCCGCCGCCGTACCATAGATATTGAGATTCCCAGAAGCCACAAACTCAAACAGTTGGCCGCGGACAATTTCAATGTTGTCTCCCAGTCTCAACATCAGTCCATTGAAGGCAAGCAACGATCCTGCCCCTGCAGAGTCTGAAGATCCTGAAGATTCTGAGGATCCTGAAGATCCTGCTCCTGTTCCGGGTGAGGATCCCGTTGGAGTCGATCCTGGCTGATTCAGCACCGTTTCGGCAGAGAGGTCAGGATCAACTTCAAGATCGGTCAACTCTGGATCTGAGGCTGCGGACTGATCGGGATCTGAGGCTTCAGGCTGGCGGGGACTGACATCAACCTGGCCATGGGAAAGGGTAACCTCGCCTCCCAACAGTGGCTTCAAGAGCAAACCTGCGACCGTGATCTGACCATCCGCTTGACCTGTGTAGAGTTGCGGCAGATCGAGCTGCAGTTGATTGAGTTGAAGGGTTAGGGGAGGTGCACCTTGATCAAGGGTTTGGATCCCTTCAGAGTTGATCGGTAACACACCAGCCGCACTTAGGGATCCCTGGCTAAATTGACCGGAGAGATTCTGAACTTCAAGGGCGTCAAAGTTGAAACGGATCTGGCCTTGTAAATTGGTGATCGGCTCCGGTAAAGCTGCCAGGTTGACTTGAGCTTCCTGAACGGACAGAGTCCCCTGGATCGAAGGTTCCTCCAGAGTGCCTCGAATGGCGACATCCAGCTGCGAGCTCCCGCTATCCCAACTCACCTGATCGCTCACCAAACTAAACAATTGCAATCCGCCATTCTGGGCTCGTACATCTAGCTCAATCTGATCCGAAGCCGCCCCTGTTTCTACAAATGGCAAGGTGTAAGGGATCACACCTGAAATCTGGATCGGTTCTGGCGCTGTAGTTTGGATCTGGCTTCGCAAGCGCAATTGGCCTTCACGATACGCAAAATCCCCCTCTGCAGATTCAAGCGGGATCCGGTTGACACGGGCATTCAATACTGTCAAGTTGCCTTCCACTTCTGGATCTTGAAGGTTCCCGGCCAAGTCAGCTGTGAGGTCGAGATCCCCGGCCAGTTGAAGCCGATCCGGGAGAAACCGATCCAAGGTTGTGAGGGGGAAGTTGGCGATCTGGAGGGATCCCTGCTGCTCATTCAGACCCACTTGTCCTGTAAACGTCCCACTTCGATCCCCAGACTGGAGCGTAAACTCTTGGAAGGTGATCTGTTGGTTCGCGTAGGTGCCGTTTGCCCGGATCGTCTCCACTTGAAACTCTTCCGCTGCCCAGTGACTCCCATCAAACGAAAACCCGATCATCGGCTGAGTGATCGGACCTGAAATCTGGATCTTGGCTTGAAAATCCCCTTCAACCGCAGTCGGAGGAGGAAATAGCGGATCCATTTGCTCGGCAATTGCTTCGGTGTACTGATCGAGGAATTCGTTATAGCGCTCTAACTGCTCAACTAAAGGCAATGGCGTCAGATCAATTGGCATGGTGTCCGCAACCAGGGTTGCAGGTCCAAGGGGAGGAGGATTGAAGCCCCGACTGGTGATATCACTCCAGCGCTGCCACTTAAACGCAGACACAATATCTTGTAAACGTCCCTGTGGACTAACGATCTGAACATCTAACTGCGGCACATTCGATTCTGTTCCAACCCCTGTTTCGGAACTGGGTAGATTTGGATCCAGCGATCCCGGCAGGATCACCGTTCCACTTGCTTGATACGTACTGTCGAATAACTCTAAGCTTGCCTCCGGTACAGAAATCTGACCCGGTTGATAGGCAAAGCTTGTTTTGACCTGTTCGAGCTGTAGATTGGGAAGATCAACTGTTTCCAGTGTTGCTTCTCCCTGAGCCGTCTTGTCTGCCAAATTCACCTGGATCTGAGTATCGAGATCACCCGACACATTGCTGAGCTGATTAGGATCGGATGAGATAATTGCGGCTAATAGTTGCAAAGGCACAGACTCAACATTGAGGGCTAACTGATCCCCTTCTCGCTCTCCTGTAGCTAAGATGGATCCTTGTTGCACTCTAAAGTCAAATGCTTGCAAATTGGGATCAAGATTAAAGCTAATTTGATCACCATTTCCCTGTAAATTGACCTGAGTGCCAATTTGATTCGGATCCCAAACCACAGGCCCCTGCAAATTAGCAAACGTTAACTCACTAATTTGGGTATCTCGCAGAGCCAGATCACCCTCTAGTCGCAAGCTTTCTAAAGCACCTGTCAGCTGAGCATCAAGATCCAGCTCGCCCTGAACTGCAAAGCCGGGATCCTCTAAGATGCTTGATAATTGCGGGATCCTCTGCAGATCCGGAACCGTGACCTGGTTAGCTTGAAGACTCAGATCAAGTGGACCCACCTCAAACGTGCGCGGATCGATCGGAATTTGACCTGCTACCGTTGCCAGATCGAACACTCGTGCTTGATCGATTTCTAAACCCGATCCATTCCAGGCCACTTGACCTTGGATGGGTCCTGGGATCGGCCCAAAGCCTTGGGGTAACTCAGCTGTTCCTGCTGCTTGTAAGCTTGCTAACGTGAGATTTTGCCGATCCATCTGCAGGGTAAAATCCCCTGTTATCGTTCCAGGTTGATCGAGATTGAAGAAAGATAATGCTACATCACGAGGGGCAACTTCAGCATCGATCTGATCTTCCTCTAATCGAGCACTTGCAGTCGCAGTCCCGCCTCCCAACGCCAAGGTTGACTGAGGAATTTCGACGATCCCAGACTCAACTTGCAGCAGACCTGATCCCGTGATTTCACCACCCGACAACTGCCAGTTAGCCTGGATTAGAGGACGAGAGCCAGCGACCTCCAACTGCACATCAGCATTTAAGGATCCTAACGATCGAGGCAGACTGGCTCCATAGGCATCTGCAAGCTGGGCTGTACTAGCCTGATCGATCTCAAATCCAAATTGCGAGAGTGGATTCGGTCCCAAGTTCACCTGGCCTAATCCTTGGATCTGTCCACCTGCGGCTGTGCCTCGAAGTTGATCAAAAGCAAGCTGGGATCCGTTTAACTGAAACCGTCCACTGTAGTTGGTTAAGGTTAATTGATCGATCTGACCGGGAGCAATGGATTGAAACTGACCCAGGATCTCAGGTTGATTTAAGGCTCCACGGAGAAACACATCTGCCGTGATCTGGCCTGCTACGGGTAAAGGGGCTTCTAAGGTAAAAGTATCGAGTAACTCATCGATCGAAAGAGCATCGATCTTGGCTTGCAATCGGTAACCGGGATCAGCGGGTCCAGTGGGCTCAATCGCTTCAGATCCAGGATCTGGAAACGAGTCCGATGGAGTTGCGGCTACAGCTTGACCCCAACGGATCGGGCCTTCTACCTCTAAGGGAATCTGACCATAGCGAGCTTCGACTTGTTCGAGGCGGAGCACTCGATCTTCTAAATAGATCCGGCCTGTAACATTTTCGAGAGGCAGAGGAACGGGCTCAAGATCAAGCGTGGCATCGGAAACTTGGAATTCACCATCCAGACCCAAAGGCGATTGTCGTTCCCAGTCGATGGTTAGATCAACCGAGGCTTCACCCGTAAGACGTTCGATCGGGATCTCTGGCACAATGCTCAAGACTAGATCCAGGGGAACCTCTGGACTTTCGACCTGAACCTGGCCTTGCCCTTGGCCCAAATCAAAATTCCCGGTGACTCTGAGTGGCTGATCTTGGAACCATCCTCGTGCAATAAAGTCCAGACGACTCTCGATCCCACCCGTTTCTGCCGCATTCAGAGCGATCGTGGCTTCAGCCTGAACCCGCTCAACTAACCGTTCCGGCCCAACCAAGGGCAAGATCCGCACAGCAGCATCATTCACGCTCACATTGAGTTCTGAGATCGGTAAGCCACCCCCACCTTCTCCGTCCAGGCGAAATTGCAGATCAGCCCAACCTCGATCCAGGGTTTCCATCACCAGCACTTGGGGATCGATCAGCTCAATATCCAGGGCTAATTCTTGCTCTTGGAGCAGACGAGTTAGATCCGGTCGGATTTGGATCGCGCGGATGGTGGCAACATTTTCGATCGCACTTTGGCCTAGATCGATCTGCCAAGGCCAGATGTAAGTCAGCTCCCCCAACTCAACCTGACGATCCATGGCTTCACTCAGCGTTGTTTCGACCTGAGGAAGCAGCCGATTGGCGACATAGGATCGAGCTCCCCATGCCACTCCGAGGGAAGCTGCCGTTACACTGAGCGCTACCCCAACGGCTAGCCGCACCAGAAACCAGAGACGCTTCTTCGGTGGCCGAGGCTCTGGCTGTTCCGGCGTCTCCCTCGTTTCGGTCATCTCCTCCTTGATCAGCACGCTTGCCATGAATGAATCGTCCAGTCCATCATAGGATGCTTACTTGGAATCTAATCCTCATAATCCTCATAGTAGTGGGAGGATCGACAGATGGCACCTCTCACGAAGAATCTGCGCAGGTGAGCCGTAATCAATCGTCTTGAGTCCCAGAATTGAGTTACAAGATCTTAGCAATCTCTTTCAGATAAACCCGCTTAAAGGGTTCGTTGGATCCTAACCGATACTGTTCCATCAATCCTTGGGACTGGATCGAAACGTCACTGCCGTCTTTGATGATCACGGTTGAATGGTCCAACGCGCTACGAGCCAGCATCATCTCGATCTGGGTGGGATTATCCAGCACCACCATGTCGCTCCCTTCATGAAACATCCCATCCCGATTCAAGATCGTTTCTGAATACTCAGCAATCAACAGATCAAGCCGGGGATTCCGCAACAGATGTTGGATATTGGTGTTGTAATCCTCGCTGAGGGATTTCTCGGCCCGATTGATCAACATTCCCTGCTCACAAACCGCCCCGATCGTCCAATTTGGATGGCGATACAGAACTTGATCGACCGTTTCCTGCAACTCTTGCATCGAGATCTGATTAAAGGTCAACACGGGGATCCGAGCTTCGGTTGGCTGTTGGAAGAATGTATTGAGAATATAAGACGGGACATCAACACTCTCCCCAATGGCTGGTTTGAGATGCATAAAGATCCCTGGAGCCGCATTGATCTCAATAATGCCGAGATTACCCTGTTTCCAAGAGGTGGCTAGATTGCGGGTGATCACATCGATCCCCAGGCAGGTGAGGCGGAAGTGTTGCGCAATATCTTGAGCCAGAATAATGTTGTCCAAATGGATCATCCGAGTTGCATCTAAACTCACTCCACCCGCTGACAAATTGGCCACTTTCCGCAAAACCACCGTTTGTCCCCTCTCCACAATGCTATCCAGTGTCAGGTTTTGTTCCCCCAGAAATTCGATCATCGCTTGATCGACCAAGATCTTGCCTAAAGGGGATGTGGGGGTATCGAGACGGGCCGGACTCGCATTTTCTCGATCCACCAGCTCTCCAATGGTTGACGTGCCATCCCCCACGATCGAAGCAGGCCGTCGCTCTGTTGCCGCCACAAACCGACCATCCACACACAGCAAGCGGAAATCTGTGCCCTCCACATGCTTCTCTACAATCAATTCGATCGGTAACTCCTCCGGGATCGTATCCACCGCCCGATCATAGGCTTGCTCTAACTCCTCTGGCCCTCGCACATTCGCGGTCACCCCAATCCCTTTGTGCCCTGCCACAGGCTTGATCACCACGGGATAGCCCATTTCATCTGCAACAGCCAGGGATCCTTTCAGCGATCGAACCACATCTCCCTTGGGTACCGGAAATCCAAACTTAGCCAGAAAGGCTTTGCAATCATCCTTCCGAGTGGTGAAATCAGAATCGAGCCGACTATCTCGATCAAACGTCGTGGCCGCTCCCCGCACCTGGTGACGACCGTAACCGTACTGCACCAGCCCTTCATTCCACAGATAGAACGTAGGGATCTTTTTCTCATAGGCGGTCCGCACGAGAGCATACACTGTAGGTCCGCCAAACACTGACTCTCGAAAGATCATTTGTAGGCGGCGCAACTGAGATTCAAACTCAAAGGTCTCACCGTGACGGATCGCCTCTAGCCAATCCCAGACCAAAAAGATCACAGCACGAGTGGTTCGGCCATGCAGCGTTTGCAATGCGATCCGGGTTGAGTCCCTGTCTGGTTTGAGACTATAGCGAGTTGTGTGCAAGCCCATATCTAATTGATTCATCTCAGCGGCCACCCGTGCAAACAGATGGATCGGGGATAGAAACGCTTCACGCTGCAGATAGGGAAGATGCTGACCGATCAGGGGCAAATACTCGTCAACCCGCAGAGGCGACGGATTTTCAGTTAGAGCCAGATCAAAGACCAGCGCAGCCGTATCGAGATAGGGATTGGGGCCAATGTAGTGTTTGAGATTAAAAACATCAAAGGCATCCAGGGGCCGAGCATTGATCCGGGGGAGATCTGGAATGGCGTCAGTGTACATCAGACATCCTCTGAATCCAACAAGGGCTACCCCCATTATGAGGGTTGAGCGCTCACCCTCAACCAACCCCAGTTCTGATCCTCACTCAGCGGATCCTCTCTCAGATGGCTATCCATGCTTCTCGGACGAGGTTTGCTAATCGAGTAAGCTACTATAAATATTTTGGCTACCCCGATCCTTGCTATACTTTGATCAATCTGGATTCGCGGCTGAGTTCTGATATTTATCAGCTCTGAGATGATCCCCTCGACTCTCATTCGGATAAAGCCAATATCTATACTTGGTTGGCTTGGCAAGATCCACCAGGACGCCAATTACATAAGGGCACTTCGAAAAATACCTGATTATTGAGAATCAGCTCCGGTTACTAAGAATCGCTAACCAAGGAATCAGATATTCAGAGTTCAAGTTCTTTGAAGTCTGAATTAATCGAAGTGCCCAAGAACTATAAAACTACAGTTGCTTCTGATTATGCCGATCTATTCCTCCCCACCATCAAGGCCCCTAATCGTTTCAGTACCTGCAGAACCTCATACAAATCATTACCACGATTGAGCAACGAAAATACATTAGATAACCCATACTGGGGATCCTCATTCAACATTAGCTTCAAAAACAAAAACTCACTCCCATTCAGCACCATTCCAAACAGCGGTTTCCCAGCCCTAGGCGAAGCCAACATATAAGCAAGTGCTTGAGGGATCGCCTTGGTTAACGAAAGCTCAGAGTTTTTGGCCTCAATGACGGTGACCCAAAGCTGATCCTGCACGATCAAAACATCAATACTCCCCTGAATGCTCTCTCCTTCATCTTCCGCAGATACCCGCACACTTACCTCCCCCTCAACTCGAAAGGGCGGTTCATAATACCCAGCTAAATCCAACAGCGGCGATAACACCACCATTTTGACAATACTCTCCAGCACCGGATACTCCAGCAAATAGAGATAGTTTCGCTTCACCCGATCGAGCACCTGCCGCTCCAGATCCGTCAACTCTGGTCGATCTTCCACCCATTCCCGAAAAAACGACTCATCCTCAACCTGCTGTAACCGAAACTTGGTTTTCAAATCGTGAAGTCTTACCGTTCTTGCCGCAATCGTTTGCGCCATTGTCATCCCACCTGTCTGGTTACAGATCCGATCTAACCTTCTCTCGGTAGCTTAGCTGAGTTGAGTCCCCTCTGTTCAACCGCACCCAACCCGATCGGCCTGCCTCAGGTCAAGTATAACGCTAGACGTCAATATTTTAGTTAATTAGATTTACATCATGCATGTATTAACAACATTTGACTGGTAGCGCTAAGCTTCTGATGGCTGGTGTATAGCTGATTGGAGGATCCGATCCTGCCATAGCCAACAAGTGACTCACCTTAGGCAAGAAAGCTCCCAACCTCTATCTGAACGTGTCAATTCAGTTTGGATCTAAGAAAAGGAGCAGAAAGCGATACAACCTCCCATAGCTACATCAGTGATCAGCAATCTACCTAGGGATTCAGTATGAATCTACTTCAATGCATCCAGCGTTTTTTCAGTCCCTGTCCGCAGTTGTCATCTAGCGGAGATCATTCCATGAACATCAGATCTATACAAATGCACCCCTCTGTTGTTGTTCGCAGTGAAACGAACCAGCGTGAGAATAGCGAGGATAGCGTTCAAATCCTGTCTCTCCGGGGGGCGTTGCACAATAGAGAAATGATCTGAAAGGAGATGCTGAGATGGAATGTCCC
>CAZONZ010000027.1:0-18439 GCA_964581005.1 uncultured bacterium | reverse complement strand
CTCCGTTGTTTGTGGAACAGCGTGAGATCAATGTTCAGCTACGCCGAGAAATTGCAGAACGAGATCAACGCTACCAGGCCGAGATGCTCTCCCTCCGTCAAGATATTGTTGATCTGCGCCGGGATTTCCTTATGTACGTGCGCTTTGAACGGGAGAATGGTCATGGTAATGGCGGATCTGCTCTGAATTTTTGAAGCTTGGAATAAGTAAGATAGCGATAAACACACTTAGAAGATCCGATCGAAATACGTTTTTGAGTTTAAATCTGATTGGGGCAGTCACCTAAAGATGGCGATAGCGATCGATCATGATTTCGGTTCCCTATCTCTGCCCTTAGATCGAAGCTAAATCTTGGAAACAGAGATGCAGTGGCCGATCCAATAGAAGTTAAGCTAAAGTGCTGGAGTAAGGGTCTCGTGGGCAAAAGAAGTTTCTCAAGCTCAGAGGATCCTTGAGTACTAAGCAACAAGTAACCATCCATTGTCTTATGTGTTGTGACTAATTTAGATCCTAAAATTCAGTTCAATCCGTTCAATTCGCCCTCTTTCTCAACCCATGTCGGAATCGTTGCATCTTTGGCTTTATCAACTAGAACAGATCGCCACTAACCTGGTTCAGGATCAGCTTCAGCATCTCTCGATCTTGAGTGTTGGCATTGTGGTTCTTGCAGGATTGATGACCAGTTTGTCTCCTTGTATGTTGTCGATGCTGCCGATCACGATAGGCTATATCGGTGGCTATACTCGTGACGATCAAGGGGATCGATGGCGAGCTTTAGTGCAGTCGATCTGGTTTGCTTTGGGATTAGCTTTGACCTTGACAGGGTTAGGGTTGGCAGCCGCTCTGCTGGGGCGCGTTTACGGTCAGACTGGACCGATCTGGGCAATATTGATGGGCACCGTAGCGATCCTGATGGGATTGAATTTGTTAGAAGTATTGCCGATCCGCTTCCCAAACTGGTTTGGTGAAATGTCAATCTCGGATCAATGGCCTCAGGGGCTGCGATCCTTCATCTTAGGCTTGACATTTGGGTTAGTGGCCTCGCCCTGTAGTACACCTGTGTTAGTGGCGTTATTGAGTTGGGTCTCCACCACAGGGAAGCCTACGGTGGGGGCAGGATTGCTCTTGGCCTACGCGATCGGATTAGTTGCTCCGCTTGTAATTGCTGGATCCTTCACTGCTGTAATCAAACAGCTCCTATCCGTCCGACGCTGGTCGAGCTGGCTAACCTATGCAAGTGGAGCAATCCTGATTGGATTTGGTACGATCACAATCTTGACCCGTTTTGTGTAATGATTGACGATCGTTGAGCTGGACATTTTGCTCTAGGAGACCAGCTGTTTGGCATCATGCCTTAACACCTTGGTACGTATTTTGCAGATTGAAGTCTAGAAGTGTAGGATGATCTTTTCTTGATGATACGACCGATCAAGCGATATTTCCGCCATGAGTTATTGCCTTTGCTGGCTGATCTGAAGCTGGCGATCGTGTTGCTGTTAAGTATTGCCCTGGCCAGTGCTATAGGAACCGTGATCGAGCAAGATGAACCGATTAGATTTTACCAAGCCAATTACCCCGAAGATCCAGCGTTGTTTGGGTTTCTCTCTTGGAAAGTGATCCTGGCCATTGGGTTGGATCATGTTTATCGAACTCCTTGGTTTTTGGCCTTGATGATCCTATTTGGATCGAGTTTGGCTGCCTGCACCTGGAATCGGCAATGGCCCATGTTGAAAGTGGCACGACGCTGGAATTATTATACAAAACCTCGATCATTTCAAAAGTTAGCGTTAAGTAGCTTTCTTCCTGAAGGTCAATTGGATCAGTTATACCCGCAACTCCAAAATCACCGCTTTGCTGTCTTTGGGCAAGATCATAAGCTCTATGCTCGCAAAGGGTTGATCGGAAAAATCGGTCCCATGATTGTTCATGCCAGTATGCTGCTGATCTTGGCAGGAGCCATTTGGGGATCTTTAGCGGGCTTCAAAGCTCAGGAATTGATCCCAGATGGTGTGACAACTCCGATCCAGAACATTACTGTAGCAGGAGATTGGGCTAAACATCGCTTCCCAGACTGGCAGATCCAGATCAACCGATTTTGGATTGACTACGCACCAGAGGGACGGATCAAGCAGTTTTATTCTGATGTTTCGATTGTCGATCAAGGAGAAGAAGTTAAGCGTAAAACGATCTTTGTGAATGAACCCTTATCATACCAAGGTGTCACTCTTTATCAAGCGGATTGGACAATCGATTCCGTCCAAATTCGGGTAAACAACAGTCCACAACTACGGATCCCGGTGGTTCGGTTGCAGGGAAACAATGGATCTAAATTGTGGGGTGCGTTTATTCCTACCAAGCCTGACTTTTCGGAAGGAGTGACAATGCTGTTAGCCGATCTGCAAGGGACAGGATTGATCTATGACGAAGAGGGGAATTTATTTGGGACTGTTCGGGCGGGTATGAGTTTACCCTTAAATGATCGAATCACCTTACATCTCGATGAGGTGGTAGGAAGTACGGGATTACAAATTAAATCTGATCCTGGCATCCCCATTGTGTATGCCGGATTTGGATTGCTGATGATCGGGGTATTGATGAGCTATTTCAGCCACAGCCAGATCTGGGCCTTGCAGACGGAGGAGGGGTTATATGTTGGAGGGAAAACGAATCGAGCCCTCGTGACCTTTGAGCGCGAGTTCTTCCAGATCCTTGATCACCTCTCCTCTTCCCCCCCATCTCCAGATCCGGGTGAGATCCCCAAACAAGCTGAGCCCAGTGAGATCAGCCTTTCTGGATAAGTTGGGCCTTCCAAACTGGGCCGAGAAACTCTCGCTATCGGGTGAAGTTTTCAGTCTTGGAGGTAAACTATTTATCGCACTTTCACAGCAGTTCCAGTGGCCGTGATCAGCAACAAGACACCGGATTCATCAATGTTGATCGTGCCTGTATTGAGCTGGACTCCGATCACTGCATCTGCGCCTAGCTTACGTGCCCGCTTTTGCAATTCCTCCAGGGCTTCCCGCTGACCTTGCTCAAACACGCGCTCGTAGGATCCGGTGCGCCCACCGATGATATCGCGGATCCCGGCGAAGAAATCTCTCAGAGCATTGCTGCCATAGACAACTTCTGCAGTGACAATGCCAATATAGTTCTCGATCTCTTGGTTTTGAAGCAGACTGGTGGTGGAAAGAATCATAACTGTACAGGAATGAAGGACATGCGAACCTAGCAACTGGACACCTGATCCAATCTCCCCCATCATAAGGGTGTGAGGCCCGATTGCTGACCTTGGATTACCTCAAAATCTCTATCGATCGCCGCAGTCTCTCTGCCTCACCTGATCCTTGACGTACTTCTGTCCTTTCAACCCGCCGATGGATGCTCAGCCGATGGACGATCAACTGAATGCCTTGAGCCAAGAAGCCACTCATGCTTTGCAACAAGCCAACACATTAGACGAACTGGAACAGCTCCGGATCGATTTTTTAGGCAAGAAAGGCAAGCTCTCCACGATCCTGCGCGAAATGGGCAAGTTGCCTCCGGATGAGCGATCTCGGATCGGAGCGTTGGCGAACACGATCAAAGAGACCTTGCAAACGGGCCTAGACGATCGGAAACAAGCCCTTGCAGAAGCTGAGCTAGCTGCCCAACTTCAAGCCGAAACTCTAGATGTGACGATGCCGGGTCCGGTTTTCCCGATCGGTCGAGTTCATCCGCTGCAGGCCACTATGGATCGGATCTTGGACATCTTTGTGGGTATGGGCTACTCCACCGTACATGGTCCAGAGATCGAGACCGAATACTACAACTTTGAAGCCTTGAATACTCCTGCCGATCACCCCGCCCGCGACATGCAGGATACTCTCTACCTAGATCATGGCTATCTGCTCCGGACTCAAACATCATCGGTGCAGGTGCGCTACATGCAAGAGCATCAGCCCCCGTTGCGGATCGTTCACGCGGGTCGGGTTGTGCGTCGAGATACGGTGGATGCCACCCACTCCCCTGTGTTCCATCAGATCGAGATCCTGGCCGTGAGTGAAAACTTAACCTTCTCCGATTTGAAGGGAACGCTCCGAGAATTTATTGTCCGCTTATTGGGGGAACGGGAAACGCGCTTCCGGCCCAGTTATTTCCCCTTTACGGAACCTTCAGCTGAAATGGATGTCAAGTTTGGCAATCGTTGGCTAGAGATCTTTGGCTGTGGCATGGTCGATCCGAACGTGTTTGAAGCGGTTGGATACAATCCCGAACAAGTAACGGGGTTTGCTGCCGGGATCGGGGTGGAACGTGTGGCCATGCTGCTACACCAGATCGAAGATATCCGCCTCTTCTACACCAGCGATCTGAGATTCCTGCGACAATTTTGAGCTCTTGGTAGCGAGGAAGCATCATGATTGGACATAGCTTTTAAGATCAAAGTCGAAAGATAAAGGATTATCGGATCACTAAGACAACATGATGATCTTTGATCTATAGGGATTATGGCTGCAAGAATAATATCTTAGAATAGATCTTAAGATCAGCTTAGCGTTACTTGCCTAGAGCTTAGCCAAAGTTATGCTTTTGTTATGCAATAATCTCGTCCTGATGCTCCTAATGATCCTTCTAAGCCAGCCTATTCTATCCTCTAGGCACACTAAGAATGTAGCAATTTACTGAATGGTTTGGGTTAGGCTATAATTAGATCGCTATTCAACTCTTGATACTTACAAGGACACAATGGATATCCTTAAAGGAGAAAAAGATGTGCCAATCAAGATTTTATGTTCGTTAGCATTCAGTAACAATGAATGGTTAGATGTAGACCCGATCAAGGCTGAGATTCTTCCTAAGGTAAAGAGATATGTTCCAAAGAACTTAAAGGAATTGTGTGAACGGGGCATTATTAAACAGAGGATTTCAGGTAAACTAGTGAGATACAGATTCTCTGATCCAATTAGTAAGATTCTTGTTCAGTTATCCCAGGAGGCAGGATGCAGATGATGTCATGCCAAAAAGTAATTCTTGCTTTCAAGAATACTAATTTTTCCTGCGATTGATTTTGCTTTGCTCCCGATACTAAGCAACTCTGGTAGAACGCTTAGGATCCATTAAGGAAGTTGGTGGGCTTACGAAGTTTAGCTGATCAAAATTTTCTTATATAGCAGTCCGATTTGAAACTTGAGATCCTTCAGGGGCCTTCAGCTTCGAGCATTCTCCCAGGGCGCAAGCCGGATCACCACCCTCTCACATTTGATCTCTGGGTACTTCAATTAATTCGGACTTCAAAGAACTTGAACTCTGAATAGCCAATTCCTGGGTTAGTCTTCTCAATAATCGAAGCTAATTCTCAATAATCAGGTGTTTTTCAAAGTGCCCCTCTGATTGCTATAATCTCACCTCTTTGAGTTAAGCCTATTTCTATTGCTCAAAGTCTAGTTTCTTCTTTGTCGCTGCCTGAGTTTGAATCAGATAATGTGCTAGGTGCAGGATCGTTAATGATTCGCATAAACTCCTCTTTGCTAACTTGAATTGCAATATCTATATCACTATCCGATCTAACTGTAGATCGGGGAAGATAAACTGCCCAAAAACGGCTGGAACCCTTATGCTAACCTCTTCCAATACAGGATAATTATTCTGACCTACTTGAGGGACTTTCCTGTTAATTTAATAACCACTCTCTTCGATGACGTTAATTATTTTGACTAAGCCTAGTTGACAGAGAGGCACAGTAAAATTGATCCTTTGCCCTGAGCATACATTATCCTCCTAAATCATTTTCTGGATCAGCTTGGCTTTCGACTAAAGAATCAAGAATTTGTTCCTTAGTCATATCACTCACAAGATTAAACGAAAAAAACATTCGTTATCTTGAACCCTATGAATCTCAAGCTTAAGTTGCAGATGAGAAGGAACAAGAGTTCGATACCAGACCGCAAATTCAATACAGGAGGTAGTATCCCCATGTAAGGTAATAATGTGCCACGGGCTAGGTATTATCCACACAGTAATGGAATTACTATTCATCAATAGATCCCATCGGATTATGTGATCAAAATCTTTAGAATTTGTTGGATCATAAATCACCTCACTAGCTGCATCTTGCCAGTGAGATTGAATATATTGATTAAGGTTTTTAGTGACTGGAAATCCTTGTGTACCAATAGGAAAAACACCAGCTGAGCTTCCTCTTATTGCTTGAGCTACAAATCCCCATGAATTAATTCCTGCTTCCCTCATATAGTTAATGATCTCTTGCTCAGTAACTCCTGGAAGAAGTTCTAGATGATAGCACCCCGCACCGTCAAAGAAAAAAAGTTTGTACTTGGAAGGTACTAATTGTCGAAACCATACAGCAATTGATGCAAGAGTAGCAGGATCAGTATACTTGTCGAAAAAGATTGCATGAATTGATCTATCAACAGAAAAAACACTCGTTGTTGATTATCTAATGTTATTTTAACCTTAACCCCATCAGATTCTGCTGATGCAATAGCATTGGTAGGCCATTTTTTCTGTATACTATTGATGATCTCAGCAGCAGTAATATCCCAGATATAATTTGGTTTTTCCAAAGGAGAAATAATGAATACATTACTCATGTCAATTCACCTTCCTGGTTTATCGTTGTGCTGGTCATACTATAACACGACCTGGCATACTACTCTGCTTCCTGTTGTTCTGCCTGAGACAGCAGAAAACCTTCATCTTGACGATCCAGAAGAAATTGTAAGCGTTCTTGAACTGCTTGGGGAAGCTCGAAGTGAGTTAGTTCAAGAGAAATCTCGATGGTTTCGGGCATGGTGGCACTGATGCAGTTATTCCTTTTATTACAGCTTTAGTTTAAACCAAGGGATCCAGAGAGAGTTGTGCTTACACGTTGAAAACTCGATCGATCAAGTGGGTTGGGAAGCAGTCAAGCGTTAGTTAACTTGGCTTCAGACCTTCTCCGTCCACCATTGCATAGTTGCCTCAGCCACTGCTGCGGCTCCATTCTGAAATGCTCTGGGTATGGGTTGCTCTCCTAGCCATTCCATCCGGGTCACGGAATCGCTCGGCCAGAGGGAGGGATAGAGTTGGTAGAGGACTTGATAATAGACACACTCCCAAAATAGGTTGTAGCCTGCGATCCCAACTAGATGCTGAATGCTGCGCCGCATAGAGCTGACTGGATGCAAGGATCGTGCCGAGTTTGAGGATCTTGTAGTACAGCCCTTGACATTTGTATTACGTTTATGTAGTATGGCTTTGCGAGAGTAGTTCAACCACGAGAGAACGCCTTTGGGAAATGTGGGTGCAAGTCCCACCTCGTTTAGACCTTAGTTCACTGACTTGTCTGATCCAAGATGATTGGAGAGGGCCGTAGGATTGAGGGTTATCGCTCCAACGGGTGAGGCTGCAGCCTTGCTCTATCACCTGGGGTGAGTAGCTCAGCAGTAGAGCACAAAACTCCTTGTTCACCCCTCGCCTGTAGAGGCCGAAGAATAAGGATTATCGTCTGTCAAACGAAGTGGTCGCGGGTGCGAATCCCGTCTCACCCCCCTCTAGATCATCCTGAACCTCAGACTTGACCCACTCATCAACACAAGTATGTCCACAGGTATGCCCCAACGGTATTCCCTCGTAGGACTGCCAGCTTAATGATTGGAATCTTGTCGAATCTTGATCGATGACCCAGTCCGATCCTAGATGTCTTGTGTCTTTCAGTGTCTGATCCAGGCTGTTTTGTATGTAGGAGGATCCGATGCGTAAACTGGCTTCCATTCAAAAGATTCTCAAGCTTGAACCGATCCCCAACGCAGATGCGATCGAATTGGCGATGATCAATGGCTGGCGGGCTGTGGTCAAAAAGGGCCAATTTCAGGAAGGGGAACGGGGGGTTTACTTTGAGATCGACGCTATTCCTCCTGATGTCGAGATCTTCAAGTTCCTCTGGACTCCTAAACAGCACCCACCGATCCCTCGTCCTGACAAATTCCGGATCCGGACGATGAAACTGCGGGGATGCCTTTCTCAAGGGTTGTTAATGCCCCTGGCGGCTATGGCAGACCTGATCGATGTGGATGTGCTAGCTACACTACCGGAAGGATCGGATGTTACCGAATTGCTGGGAGTCGAAAAGTACGAGCCACCCTTGCCCTTCAACCAGGGATCGATCATTGGCCCCTTCCCTGGCTTCATTCCCAAGACGGATGAGGAGCGGATCCAGTCAGCTCCCGGATTGTTAGAAGAGTTAGCTGGAAAGCCTTACGTCATCACCCTCAAGTATGATGGAACTTCAGCAACCTTCTTCCGAGATCCTGAAACCCACGAGCTTCAGATCTGCAGTCGCAACTGGCGGATCACTCCTAGTGAAAACCTCTACGGGTCTGCTGCGATCAAATACAATCTAGATGCCATTCTCAATGGATCGAACCAGCATTTGGCGCTTCAGGCTGAGGTCATTGGTCCCAGGATTCAAAAAAATCCCAGCGGTCTGAAACAACTCGAAATGCGGATCTTTAATGTATGGGATTGGGATCAAGCCAAGTATCTCAATAGCGATCAGGTTGCCGCGTTCTGTGATGAGCATCAGCTGCCGATGGTGGATCGGATCGAATCGGGTCAAGCCTTTTCCTATACGTTGGGGGACTTGCTAACGCTAGCGGAAGGAACCTATCCCGGCACCCGCAATCCACGGGAAGGGATTGTGATCCGTCCAGCAGTAGAGACCTATTCCCCGACGTTGAATGGAAGGCTCTCGTTCAAAGTGATCTCCAATGCTTATCTATTAGCTGAGAAAGACTGATCGATGGTGACTGAGTTCAACTGATTTACTGATTTAAGGATCTCGTTTGGGGATCCTTTTCTGGAGTGGGGCGTCCTTATCAGCTCCTTGCCTGTAGAGGCCGATCGATGAGGATTATCGTCTGGTGCCTGTGGGTTCGATTCCCATCCCACTCCCTGAAACGTTCAAATACGTCACTGTAATGGTCTCCAACTGACCTGACAGAATGAAATGGCCTTGCTCTACACCCGCACTATGCCCTCACCATTTGCGGGAATGGATCCCTATCTGGAGCACCCTCGCTTGTGGTCCAACTTCCACCATCGATCTTACCCCTCGTGGAGACCTCTCATGACGTGAGAGTGGCAGAACCCATCCTTGTTGAATTACCGATGCCGCCAGTGATCCGCCAAGGGTATCTGGAGATCCAAGAGGTAGCCACCCGTGAAGGCGTAACCGTGATCGAGGTTTTGTCTCCTGTGAATAAGCATGCTGGTGAGGGACGTCGGACCTATGAGGCAAAACGCCAAACCATTTGGGCGAGTGCAACTAGCTTGGTCGAGATCGATCTGTTGCGGCGATGGTCGTTCGTGGTGCTGCTCCCAGAGAATCTTCAAACCCACTATCGGATTCTCGTCAGTCCCAGTGTCTGTCGCCCTCAAGCTCTCCTCTACGGCTTTAATCTACCAAGATCCGTCGCAGTGCTCCAACCATAGCTGATAGGCTTGGGTGGTGGTGAAGCGGCGGGTGACCGAAAAGAGCAATATGATATAATAGCATTGCACACGCTGACGAGCCTTGCAGGATATCCATAACTGGACTCCGAGAGCAGAACCGTGATCCACAAGGAAGTGGTGCTCCTTCAAAAATCTGTCTGCGGTGGGGCGCATCGTGGACTTTAAAGAAACAGCCTGTGGAGGCGTTCTGATCGGGGGCAGCAATGCCTAGACATGAGCCAGTGAAGCAGGAATCTCCCTCTGTACCGTAGGTCAGAGGGAGAGCGTCAATTCCTTGGCACTTAGCTTGCCCCTCAGGGCCGACAGTTAAGGGTTATCGGTAGAGCATCTGACACAAGCCAGAAGGACGTGGGTTCAAATCCCACCTCACTCCACTTTGGGCTATGCCAATTGGTGTTGAAGCTATCGGATCAGTTGGATCGACTCGATCATGGGATGAGTGGCGGAGTGGTCAAACGCGACTGTTAAAACATCCTTGTTCAAACCTTGCCCCTAGAGGGCCGACGAATTAGGGTTATCGGGCACAGTTGGGACGAAACGTTCCCCGCAGGTTCGAATCCTGCCTCATCCCTGAGGTGTTTTGCGACCTCAACCTCACATTTGCCCGTTTGGGCCGGAGGTGAACATGAACTACACATTTTTACGCAAGCAGTCTACCCAAACTCCTCAAACTCAACCGATCCCTGGACGCGAAGCGGAGATGATCCCTGGGCGATCCGGTGGATGGATGTTTGATGCCGGGATCTGGCAGATGTTGCGGCGTTGCCTGTTGATCGGGACTGCTCAAAGCACTTACTACGCAGGCAAGCACGATCTCACGCAGGACTTCATTGATACTGTCCGCCAGTGTGTTCAAACGGATCCCCAGCGCGTAGCTCAAGAGATCCTCTATGCCAGTGACGGACGCTCGATCAACAACAGCGCCCCGATCTTAGGTTTAGTGCTGCTTTCTGCGGGAGAAGATCCCAAGGCTAAGCAGGCGTTTCTGGAGATCTTTAACTCAGTGATCCGGACGGGATCCCACTTCTACGAGTGGCTGAGCTACACCAAGATGCTGCGAGGCTTCGGTAAGGTAGTTCGGATGGCGGGTCGAGCCTGGTTGTCAGATCCTAATGTCAAGCGGTTAGCCTACCAGTTGCTCAAGTACCAGCAACGGCAAGGGTTCTCTCACCGAGATGCCCTGCGGTTGTTCCACCTCAAGCCTCCAACTCCAGATCACGACGATCTGTTTCGCTGGGTTGTGAAAGGGTGGGATGAACTGCCTGATCAGATCCCTAGTGAAGCACTGGCTCAGATCTGGTGGTACGAGTGGCTGAAGCGGCATCCCGATCAAACCCACACGGCGATTCAAAAGGGGCGTTTGACCCATGAGATGGTGGCTCCTGTGGGCAAGATGGATCGAGAGGCTTGGCAGTTGCTCTTTGCTGAGATGCCGATCGGAGCGATGTTGCGTAATCTTGGATCCTTGACTGAATTGGGGGTTTTGCGCAAGGATCAGCCTCAAAATCTGGCTCGTCTGGAAGCAGTTCTGAACCAGCCTCAGCACCTGCGTAAGGGTCGGATTCACCCGATCGATGTGTTGAAGGCGCTGAAGACCTACCAGTCAGGTGGACGGATCGGACGCAGCAAGAAAACCTGGGATCCTGTGCCCCGGATCGTGGACATTTTGGAGAAGGCTTTAGAACTAGCCTTTGAAGTTGCAGAGCCTACAGGGAAAGTCTTTCTGCACGCAGTGGATGTGTCTGGATCGATGAGTATGCCTGTGGTGGATGGGATCCTGTCCGCCTGCGAGGTTGCTACGACGATGGCGTTGGTCACGGCAAAAGCTGAGACTCACTACGACATTCGGGGATTTGCAACAGAGTTCCGGGATCTGCAGATCACCGCCCGTGACAGCTTCCGATCCGCTGTGCAAAAGGCTCAGCACAACAACTTTGGCGGAACGGATGCCTCGGTTGCCTATGACTGGGCTATCCGGCAGAAGTTCAAGGCTGATCTGTTTGTTTTCTGGACCGACGCCGAAAGCTGGGCTGGAACCAAGCACCCTAGCCAAGCTCTGCGCAAGTACCGGGAAAAGATCAACCCTGACGCCAAAGCGATCTATGTCACCCTAGCCCCCTACCGGATCAGCTTGGTCGATCCGAAGGATCCTCACTCTTGGGATCTGGCTGGGTTTGATCCCGGCTTGCCGAAGGTGATCCAGATGATTGCTACCGGAGAGGTATGACGATCTATGCCGATTGAGACCGGATTCCGCCGAGAGCAGGAAAGAAGATGTTACCCTATGGCCATAGTTGTTAGCCCACTCAGGTCCACAGCCTGACCGGATCTATGTTCAAACATCTCTTGATTGCTACTGACGGGGAAGATGGTCTTGATCGGCTGGGTCGCTGCCTGGAAAGCCTGCAAGCCACTGGAGTTGAGTGTGTCACATTTGTTCATAGTATTGAATACAACGAAGACATTGTGGGAACACCCAGTCGAATTGCGGTTGAAGTTGAAGAGGCTGAGCAGCAGTTAAGCTCCCGGCTTGATCCGGCTCCGGAGGGGCTTAGCATGGATGTGTTTGTCCAATGTGGCAAGCCCACCAAGATCATTTTGAATGCCATCCAACTGAACAAACCAGATGTTTTAATCCTGGGGATGGCGATCCGGAATCTCCTGCTCGAAAAGATGTTTGGCAGCACGACCATGGAGCTTTTGCCTCGGCTCTCAATCCCGATGTTGGTGATGCGACCTCAGTTAGTGTCCTCCTTCACGTTGGCAGAGTTGCAGTTACGCTGTCGCCATTTATTTGACTGTATTTTGATCCCTTATGATTTTAGTGAATCAGCTCAAATGTTGGTTGACTCCGTGATCACGTTAGCCAATACCTATGCTGAAGGGAAAAAGCCCTCATTACTGCTGCTCTACGTGGTTGATCCGAGCACCCGCCGCAACCAATCCCTCGATTCTCAAGCCCTTCGTCAAAAGGCTGAGCAGGATCTCCAGGACGTCCAACACAAGCTCATTGAAGCAAACCCCCATCTGAGCGTGATGACCGAAGTGCGGGTTGGGACTCCTGTTCGAGAGATCCTGATGGCAACAGGGGATTCTGATATGACAGCGATCGCTGCAGCTTCTCGCAATGCAGGTAGTTTTTGGGAGTGGTCGATCCCTAGCCTAACGGGAGAACTTTTACGCAAGAGCTGGCATCCCGTCCTATTTTTCCCCTTGCTTGGATCAAACTAAGACCCGATGCACCCTTCAATCTTCTTTGAAATAGTCTCAAATGGATACAGGCTAAACCCGGCTCTCGATCAAAGGATCTGGAACCGGGTTATGGATTTGAACTGTTGAAGAGAGTTTTAGCCGCCGATCAGCAGGGATCTAACGACTGACCTCTCAATGAAAAAGTCTCTATGGATCGATTTGTCCAATTGGTTGGCAGAGCCATTAGCTCATTGCTACAGTGCTGCGCTCGTAAGAAGCCCGAAAGCTAGGATGAACCTTGCCTTGGATCCGCTCCCAGTGAGAGCTGACGCTAGGATCTAGGCCAACTTCTTCAACAGAACGGAGGAGCAGAGCTTGCTGACGAACTTTGATGCCGTGCTGGTTGCCGATCATCCGGATCCGAGCTTGGTTTTCCACTGAGAACACAGGGATCTTTTGATCGAGATCAGGCACCACCGTTTCAGGAGCAGCAGGAGCCAGAGTGACAGAGGGTGCTGCGTAGTGAGCGCCGCGATAGATCAAGTCAAGGTTAGATTGCAACACAGCTGGCTTGCGCAGATGGCGGAAGCGCCAATCCAAGCCTCGATACTTACCTCCCACATTGCCGGGGGACACTTGAGCTGCAGCAGGAGTGGATTGGTGCTGAATACCACGATAGGTCAATTCCATGATTCGCCTCCAGAACTTATCTTCGAGTCAGTTTCGATCGTGTGAGGCGCGTTCCTTCAGGATCAGATCCCTACTTCCGTCCCCCAACTCGTTCCCAATCAACTCAAACGTGAGGATCGATGTAGGGGATGAACGTTTTTTGCTCCATAACCGTATCATACACTACGGTTTTTGAGATGAAAAGGGTGTACTCGCAAAAGATTGTGTGTTACAAGCCTTCATTGGGCGAAACCATATGGACTCGATTGCGGCCTGCCTGCTTAGCCTGATAGAGAGCCTGATCCGCCTGGTTAATCAGATCTTGAGCTTCAGGGATCAAATCTTCGCTGACAATCGTGCCGCCGATGCTCATGGTGACGGGGATCGCCCGTTTGGGAGAGATGGCAATCGGATCATTAGCGATCACTTGTCGCAGATATTCGGCATAGCGCTGACTTCGTTGCGGATTGAGTCCTGGGGTGACACAGACAAACTCCTCCCCCCCATAGCGATAGAGCAAACTCGCCGGACGGAGACGGGCCTGCAGTCGCTGAGCCACCGCTCGCAGCACACAGTCCCCAGCGTAGTGACCATACGTATCATTAACTTTCTTAAAATGATCGACATCTAACATAAACAGGGATAAATAGCGATGTCGAGCTTCGGTATAGCGTGGTCCAACTTGTCGGAGTAAGTGGGGTAACGCCTGATCCAGAGCCCGTCGATTTAACACTCCAGTTAACTGATCGGTCAGGGACAGGGATTCCAATAATTCATTACGGGCCTGGAGTTGGCGATTGGCTTGAGCTAGAGCTTGGGTTAATTGCTGTAATCTTAGGCCAGCCCGCACCCGTGCCCGTAACTCATCCGGATCAACAGGTTTGGCAATAAATTCATCCGCGCCCGCATCCAATCCCTTCACCCGATCTTGAATCTCGGAGCGGGCGGTTAACAAAATGAAATAGACTAACTGAAACTCAGCAGTACTTTTGAGTCGCCGACACATATCTACCCCTGATAAGTTCGGCATGGTCCAATCACAAATGATCAGACTTGGCAACTCCGTTGGCTGCAGACGGACCAAGTAGTCCAAGGCTTCCTTGCCATCCTCGGCAATCGTGACTTCGTAATTTTCCTGCTGTAGCACCTCTGAAACATAGGAAAGGGTTGATCGATCATCATCGACCAACAGAATCAGAGGACCTCGGTTTCGGGGCTCAACCTCAGCATGATCCAGATCAGCGGAATCGTCGGAGGCATCTATGAACCCTGGCTGTTTTTGCATCACGATTCTGGAACGTGGTTTCAAGTCCACGTCTCATTGTAGGCAACCTTTGGCCTCAACGACTGCTCAATCCCCTACAGCGATCAAGAGGTATTCAAGAATACAAGAAAAAACACGAAACACTTGGCGACTCCGATCCCAGGCTTAGCCAGCGGAATGGGCCGTTAGGGCTGCAGCATTGGCCGCTCGCTGTTTGAGACCATGATGAAAGGCATCCACAAAATTGCGGACCCGGATCGGATCAATCACCTCAAACGATCCACTCCCATTCATCCCTGGACCTGTACTACCCCCTCGATCCCGCCCAGAAGTGCCAGAGCGAGCTAACTTCTCAGGGCGTTTGAGGGAACTGGCTACGATCACTCCGTCCGCAACTTGGAGCAATCCCCCCACATTCTCGTCATTGGCCCCGGATCCAACTAGCAATGGAGTATGAGGGGCTGTACTCCGAGCCAACCTCAGATCTTCAGGATCAGGAGGATACCCTGTGGCGGATCCGGAGAGGATGATCCCATCGGCCAAGCCCCGTTCAACGGTATCGGCAACCGCTAGCGAGAGGTGAGCCGGACCCAAGGGCCAAGCGTGTTTCACCAAAACATCAGCAAAGATCTTGACATCACTGCCCAATTCCCGTCGATAGCGAAGGAGCTGATACGCCTGACCTTCAATTAATCCCTGATCGGTGGCCATGATGCCCGTCAAAATGTTGATCCGGATAAACGGAGCACCCACACAGGTCGCAACAGCTAAGGCACTGTGGCCATCGTTGCGCAACACATTCAGACCTAGAGGCAAAGACACTAGCGTTTTCAGCCGTTGGACGATCACACTCATGGCGCTAACCACAGCCGGATCGACGTGATCTTTGCAGAAGGGAGCATCGTAATAGTTCTCAACAATGATGCCGTCCACCCCTCCTGCCGCTAATGCAGTGGCCTCTTGTTCCGCTCTAGCGATCACAGGTTCCAGAGAATAGCCCCAGCGCGGCGAGGTCGGCAGAGGAAGGAGATGGACGACCCCAATCACAGGGTTTGCGGTATCGAAGATACTGGTCAGCACATCCACCGCTCGGAGTCTCCTTGGAGCCAGGGTAAAGCAACAGGGCCCGGTTCAGTGTCCAAGGATCCAGTGCTCCAGATTCCGGATCCAATGCTCGATCACGATCCTGGAAAAGGCTAAGTCAAGCTAATGATCTTGGACGGCTGATCCCTTGCTGATTTAGTCTATCAGACAGTGTCAGGTTCACTCACCCGGCCTCCCGATTCGGGATCCAACCCAATTCAGTGAATCCCTCTGTAAAGGAGATATTGACTGTCGCTGACGTCCCAGACACGCTACTATAAGTTTTATAAAGCTCTGGATGATTTATAGGCATTCTAGAGGAAGTTAGGAAAAGCTGGACGTGTTCCTCGTGTATGGCTAGACATGACGGTAAATACTGAGTCAAGTATGACTTCGACACAGCCTGGTACCGATCCAACCGACCAATTCACGAACGGGGATTTGCGCGCCCGCATTCTGATCGTGGATGACAGCTACATGGTGGCTGAAATGCTGTCCAACTTTTTGGGCAAACAAGGGTGTGAGATTTCCTATGCCCTGGACGGCTCCGCAGCTTTAGATATGGTTCGGCAACATACGCCGGACTTGATCATTGCGGATTGGGTCATGCCCACGTTGGATGGGTTGGCCCTCTGTCGGCAATTGCGGCAATCTCCAGAGTTTGCCTGGATCTACTACATCATCATGACGGCACGGGAAGGCAACGACAGCATGGATCGGGCCTTGGAAGCGGGGGCTGATGAATTTCTGTCTAAACCCTTTCAATCGGCAGAGCTGATGACTCGCGTGCGGGCTGGGCTCCGGATTGTGGAACTACGTCGGCAACAGCATGTTAAGCCTCGTAAACTCGATCCCTCTCGTACTGGCACGCCGACGATCGGCACCCGTCAGATGCTGGCGACCTTCCTCCCGAACCAGATTGCCCAGATGCGATCCCAGCGAGAGCCCCTCAGTTTGTTTGTGCTTCGGATTGCGAATTTGAATGTGCTCAATCAAAATTTGGCCAATGAGGCCAAGCGCGATCTGATGGATCTTTTCTCGACTCGACTGACCGAGACATTGCGGGAAGGGGATAATGTCTTCCGTTATGACGAGGGGCAATATGTGGTGGTGTTGACGGCAACCACTCTCGCAGCCGCCCAGTTAGCCGCAGAGCGATGCTGTCAGCGGATGGTCAAAGATCCGTTTGTGGTTCAAAGCCAAAGCCCAGCCGTCCAGATCCAGTTTGGGACAGCAACCTTATTAGAAACTGATGATCCCCAGGGAATGGCCCTGTTACGGCGAGCAGCTCAGGTGATGCGGGATACGCGGAATCAACCCAGGGCAACCTTAACCTCGCCAACCAGTCTGATGCCGATCCAGGCTGGCGATCCAACTCTGCAGGCCCAGATCGAGCAACTCCAAACCCAAAATCGAGATCTCAGAACCCAAGTAGCGCATATGGCTCAGCTGGAGCAAGAGAACCGGATCCTTCGTAAAAAAGTTGAGGAGCTGATGGCTCAGTTGGAAGGTCTCCAGGCTGAATCTTAAATCTGTGCGTAAGCCCTGCTAGACTCCAGAGGACTGTCTTGGCCTCAATGCTAACCCTCAATGCTAGATTGGGTGTCAACCGAACATTGTGGCTAACTCTGATCAGAAAACAAAATGTTGTAGCGATCGGTTTATGCTTATGTCAACGATTAACTGGGCCAAACTCCAAAATGGATCCGATATTCGCGGGGTTGCGTTAGAAGGTGTTCCGGGCGAGTCAGTCAACTTTACACCTGAAGTTGTCGCCACGTTAGGTCAAGCGTTTGTCGTTTGGCTATCGAAAAAGCTCAACAAAGATCCTCACAAATTAACTCTTTCGGTTGGTCGAGATAGCCGTTTATCCGGATCAACGCTGCTCCCTGTTTTGATCGAGGGTATCACCACATTAGGCAGTCGAGTGTATAACCTTGATCTGGCTTCAACTCCAGCAATGTTTATGAGTACAGTCACACCTCCACTCACCTGCGATGGAGCGATCATGATGACTGCTAGCCATCTTCCCTTCAACCGGAATGGCTTAAAGTTTTTTACCGCTTCGGGTGGGTTAGATAAGCAAAACATCACCCAGCTTTTGAGTCTGGCTGAGAACTATTCCTTTCCTACGGCTACCGAAAAAGGTTCGACAACATCGTATGATTTTATGTCGGTTTACGCCGATCAGTTTGTTCAGTATGTCCGCACCTCAGTGAACCATCCAGAGCAGTTTGATCGACCTCTGCACGGTTTGAAGATCCTTGTGGATGCAGGCAACGGTGCAGGCGGATTCTATGCCGATCGAGTGCTTCAACCTCTGGGTGCGGACACGAGCGGCAGCCAGTTTTTAGAACCTGATGGCACCTTCCCTAACCATATTCCAAACCCTGAAGATCCAGAGGCAATCGCGTCGATCCAAGCAGCAGTGATCGAACATAAGGCTGATTTTGGGATTATTTTTGATACCGATGTTGATCGATCGGCAGCTGTGGATACGTCTGGGCGTGAGCTCAATCGTAATCGCCTGATTGCTTTGATTGCTGCCATTGTCTTGCGGGAGCACCCAGGATCGACTGTAGTTACTGATTCCATTACTTCCGAGGGGCTGACTCAGTTTATCGAACAGGATCTGAATGGGATCCACCATCGATTCAAACGGGGTTATAAAAATGTGATCAGTGAAGCAGTCCGGTTGAATGAAGTGGGTCAAGAATCCTGGCTAGCGATCGAAACCTCTGG